>CAMBRH010000018.1 GCA_945870115.1 Chitinophaga pinensis
AAAACCTGCATTTACAATATTTGCGCCCATCATGTCGTAAAACAAAGGATCGAGCGTTATTTTTAATGGAGCCACATTGTCAGGATCATCATAAATTTTAGTATAATTCACCTCTTGAGAAAAAGCATTACTTGCTATCGTAAATAATGATGCGCTTAAAATTAATTTTTTCATAATATCGTATTTTTATTTGAAGCAAAACTAAAACTTATGCAAAAGCTGTAAAATAGTACATTTGCACTAAGCCCTCAAAAAAAACATTTCAATTTTAAAAAAAATTGGATTTCCAAAAACTTTTCTTACTTTTATGTTTTAAAACTTAAGCTAATCATATGAAAATATTCTTTTCTTTTTTGTTCTTAACTGTATTTCTTAGTAGTAATTGCCAAGTTCAAGATGATTTTTCAGACAATGATTTCAGTTTGAATCCTACTTGGCTTGGAGATGATTCAGTTTTTGTTGTTTTTGATGATGGAGGAAATTTAAAATTACGCTCAAATAAATTAATTGCAAGTTCAACATTTTATTTATCAACTGCTAATTCATTGCTTACAAATACACAATTTGAATTCAATTTACGTTTGGCTTTTTCGACCTCAGGTTCTAATTCAGTAGATGTTTATCTAAATGCTGATCAGTCAGATTTAATGGCTGCAAATTTAAATGGATATTTTGTTAGAATAGGTGAAACATTGGATGAAATTTCGCTTTGGAAAAACTTAAATGGAGTACAATCAAAAATTATTGATGGAGCAGATGCATCAATTGGTACTTCAAGTGTAAATGTAAAAATTAAAGTAATCTGCTCTGCAACAAACACTTGGTCTTTGGAAAGAGATATAACAGGGACTGGAAATTCGTATGTTTCTGAAGGCACAGTCGTAGATTCTGATTTATCAAGTTCTGCTTTTTTTGGTATAAAAATTAAACAATCAACAGCTAGTTTCTTTCAAAAGCATTTTTTAGATAATGTTTATGTAGGACCAATAATCTTGGATGTTACAGCTCCAACTTTAGTTTCTGCAACATTAGTTGATGCAACACATGTAGATGTCCTTTTTTCCGAAAGTGTAGATCAAACTTCTGCTGAAAATAGCGCAAATTATTCTTTTGCTCCAAGTTTAGGAATTGCTTCCGCAGTCCGTGATGCTTCAAATTTCAGTTTAGTACATCTTACCACAAGTTCAGCCTTAATTAATGGGACAAATTATAATTTAACTATTTCAAATGTCGCTGATTTATTCTCAAACAATATGACAAGTGGCAATTTGAATGTTTCGCTTTTGGTAGGAGAAATTCCAGACAAAGGAGACATCGTTATTACAGAGTTTTTCTGTGATCCTTCACCAAAAATTGGTTTGGCAGAAATAGAATTTGTAGAAATTTACAATAAAAGTTCTAAAATTTTTCACCTTGAAGACTGGAAATTAGGCGATAACGCAACTTCGGGTACAATTGCTGATTCTTGGATTCTTCCAGGTGAATACAAAGTATTGGTAAGCACATCAGCTATCGATTCATTTCCAAATTCAATTGCAGTTTCTAGTTTCCCGAGTTTAAATAATGCTGGTGACAATATTGTCATTAGAGATACAAGCGGACTTCAAATTGACAGTTTAACTTTCGATGAAACTTGGTATCAGGATGAAATCAAAGCGGATGGAGGTTACACAATTGAATTAATAAATCCAAATGATCCCTGTTCTGGAAAAGACAATTGGAAAGCCAGTAATTCAGCAAGCGGAGGAACGCCTGGAGCTCAAAATTCAATTTTTGATATTACACCTGATACTCAAGCTCCAAGTATCATTTTATTAACAGCAATAGCACCAAAATACTTATCTGTAGATTTTTCTGAAGGAATGGATTCATTGAGTTTAGTGAATGCTCTAGCATCAGCCAATCCAGGATTGACAATTTTTGATATTTTTGCAGCAAGTGCTGAATTTCCTACAAATATTTTAGTGCAATTTAATGAAAATTTAGTTGCTTCACAAACGTATAATTTCACAATTCAAAACGTAATGGATTGTTGGAATAATAGTGCGAATTTGAGTGGGTCGTTTGCCTTACCTGAAGATGCGACCGTTGGGGATTTGGTAATCAATGAAATTCTTTCCGACTCAAAAACTGGTGGCGCAGATTTTATCGAACTAAAAAATAATTCAACAAAATTAATTGATTTAAAAGATTATGAATTGGCAAATTTTTCAAATGATACCATTTCTAATAATAAGTTAATAACTGTAAATTATATTTTAAATCCGGGAGATTACGTTGTGATTACACCAGATTCAAACAGTCAAAAACAACTTTATCCAGCAACAGTTTCAGGTAAATTTATTGAAATGAGTTTACCAACTTATAGCAATGATTCTGGCACAGTTTATCTAATTAAAGCATACAATATAATTGATAAAGTGAGTTATGAAAGTGATTGGCAATTTGCATTGCTGGATGATACTGATGGAAAATCATTGGAAAAAATAGATTCAAAAGGACTTTCTAATGACAAAAATAATTGGCACACAGCTTCTGAAACAATTGGATTTGCCACTCCAGGAAGAGAAAATTCTCAAGAAATGTATGGCGAAAAAGACGGTGTAATTTCACTTACAAATTCTGTTTTTTCACCAGATAATGATGGCAATGAGGATGTGCTTCAAATCAATTATTCAATGATAAATTCTGGGAAATTAGCTACTTTAACGGTTTATGATGATCGTGGTAGAAAAGTCAAAGACATCACAAAAAGTGAATTAATTGGAACTGAGGGTACTTTTACTTGGGATGGCGTTACAGAGACAAATCAAAAAGCAAGTATCGGAACTTACGTTTTATTTTTTGAAGCATTTGATTTAGCTGGTGAAACTTTTTCAAAAAAAATTGCATTTGTTTTGGCCGGGAAATTATAACAAAACATGATTAATATTTTTAAGCACAAAAATTATTTATTTTTTGCTCTTTTAATTCTTCTTTATTTTTACTTTGATTTTCATAAAGTTTTATTTTTAAAACCACAAGGAATCCATTTTATGAGGCAAACAGATTCATTATCTTTTGCCGCAAATTATTACAATAATGGCTTCCATTTTTTTCAGAGCAAAGTTTTTAACCTGCAAAGCTTAAATGGAAATGCTGCTTGTGAATTTCCAATCATTTATTATCTCGCTGCAGTTTTACGTTTGATATACAACAATGATGTATTTATTCTTCGATTTATTACTTTAATAATTAGTTCAATTGGATTTTTGTATTTATACAAACTTTTAAAAGACTTTTTTAAGAGTGAATATTTTGCCATTATTTTTACATTTTTATTTATTTCTTCAACAGTTCTTTTAAACTATTCGATTAACTTTTTGCCTGACCCAAGTGCGTTGGGATTAATCTTTATTGGATGGTTCTATTTCTATAATTTTATTAAGAGTAGAGAAAAATCAAAAAATTTGATAATTGCTTTTGTTTTTTTCACCTTAGCTGCCCTGTTGAAAGTTACATTTTTTCTTCATCCCTTGAGTGCGTTTTTAACTCTGATTTGTTTGGATGTTTTGGCGAAAAAAAGTTTCAAAATAATACTAAAAGAAAATATCAAGGCAATCTCGATAATATTTTTTTCACTCTTAATTATCGTTTCATGGAATTTATACATGATTGATTTCAATACAAAAAATCAAGTGAAATCTTTTTTATTTGAGCCACTTCCAATTTGGAACTTGAGCAAAAAGGAAATTTTCGAGGTGTGGGATTATATGTCCAATTATTGGTTTACAAAATATTATTTTCAAACTACTTTTCATTTATTCTTTTTGCTAATTATTTTAGGAATTGTTTTTATCAAAAAAAATGAGAAATCATTATTGCTGTCTGCAATTTTTGTTTTTTTAGGATCTTTATCATTCTTCATGCTCTTTTATTCTCAATTCAAAGAACATGATTATTATTTTATTACCTTAATTCCTGCCATTGTTTTTCTTGTCAGTTCCTCGTTTGTCTCCTTAAAAAATAAATTTCCAAATTTAATAAATCACATTTCCATCAAATTAATTTTAGCATTTATTTGTGTCCTTAGTCTCAATTATGCAAGTAAAAAATTAGCTGAGAGATTCGATATTAAAAATGATTTATATGCTACAATTGGTGAAAAATTAGTAACTACAGAAAATTTTATTAATTCACTGAAAATTTCTAAAAAAGCCAAATTTATCATTGTCCCAGATTTAACGCCTAATGGTGGATTATACTTTATAAATCATCCAGGTTGGTCAGTAAAAGATTCTAGTATTGCGAGTATTTTAGAATACAAAAAGTATTTAAAATCTGGAGCAGAATATGTTTTATTTACAGATAAGGAGTATTTTGATAAATTTAATTCATCTAATCTAGAATTTTTAAAAGAAAAGGACGGAAAATTTATTTGTAAAATAAATAAATAAAAGTTAAAATATGATTTATTATTTTAAATTTGTAGCATAACCATTAAAATATATAACATGAAAAATTTTATTAGAATTCAATTAGTTGCACTTTTTGGTGTACTAATTTTAAGCGCTTGTTCAACTTCAAATGATGTTGTTTCGAACAATTTTATTACAAAAAGAAAGCACAACAAAGGTTTTTACATTGATTTTAAAGGGAAAAATAATTCTCAAAAAGGAAGTGATTTAGCTAAAGAAGAATTTGCCTTGGCAAATGATAAAACAAGCGTTAGCACAGGTAAAAAAACAGAAAAATCAGAAGTTGAGTATGAAAATCAAATTGTAACTTCATCTAATGACAATAATTTTGTTGCAGATGCAGTTGAGCCAACAGACAATGTAAACCTTGATGAAACCTCTTCTGAAAT
Source organism: Chitinophaga pinensis (assembly GCA_945870115.1). Lineage (GTDB taxonomy): Bacteria > Bacteroidota > Bacteroidia > Flavobacteriales_D > Crocinitomicaceae > M2408. The sequence continues at coordinate 4,847 of CAMBRH010000018.1, forward strand.
TGAATCAAATTCAACTTCAGTAATTGAAAACGGAAAAAATAATTTTGTTGTTTCTGAAAAAAGTTCTAAAAAGGAGCAAAAAATCGCGGCAAAACATACCGTTAAAGCATTAAAAAAATTAGCGAAAGCAAACCAAAAAGATGATACAAGCCATATATTAATAATTGTTTTATGTTTTTTCTTACCTCCAGTAGCAGTTTATTTACATCAAGGAGAATGGAATAATAAATGTTGGATCAACTTGCTATTAACTTGTCTTTGTGGGCTACCTGGAGTGATTCATGCTTTGATTGTATGCACTAAATAATTTCTTGTGCTAAAAAAAATTAAATTAGGGATAAGAGCGTCAATTATTTTTTCACTTTTTATTTTACCATTAATTTTAATTTTTTTACCTGCTGATTTTTTTGATTTCGGAACTTCAATTTGTCCATCAAAAAGTTTATTAAATATAGAATGTTTGGGATGTGGAATCACAAAAGCAATCCAACATATAATTCATTTCGAATTTAAAATTGCTTGGGAGTACAACAAATTAAGTTTTGTTGTACTCCCTTTTTTTTTATATTTCTGGACTAAACAACTCCTGGAATATTATCGTTATTTCAACAAAACAAAAAAAGAGAAATGATCGATTAGATAAATTCAAAATAGTTCCAAAAATATTTTTTTAACAAAACAGCTCTATTTTTGATTTTTATTTAACTTTACAAACTTTTAAAAATCGAAATGAAAACAATATTAATTATAGGTGCAGGTTTATCAAGTTCTTCTTTGATTAGATATTTTTTAAGCAATGCGTCATCTCATAATTGGCAAGTCAGAATTGTTGATCAAAACATAGATTTAGTTAGAAAAAAAATCAATGGAAATGAACGAGGAATTGCATTGTCTTTCAACGCTTTAAATCCTGAAGAAAGAAAAACTGAAATCGAAAATGCTGATTTGGTAATCAGTATGTTACCTGCACGTTTTCACATCGATATAGCAAAAGATTGTATCAAATATAAAACAAATTTAATTACTCCTTCATACGTAACACCAGAAATGAAGGCTTTGCATCAAGAAGCAATTGACGCAGGAATCATTATCATGAATGAAATTGGTGTAGATCCAGGCATTGATCACATGAGTGCTGCAAAAATTATTGATGAAATTATTGATAAAGGCGGAAAGATAAGTAGCTTTAAATCCTATTGTGGTGGTTTAATTTCTCCCGAAAGTGATGATAACCCTTGGAATTACAAATTCACTTGGAATCCAAGAAATGTGGTTTTAGCAGGTCAAGGCGGTGCATCAAAATTTATTAGAAATAACCGTTATAAATACATTCCATACCATCAATTATTTAAACGACTTGATCGAATTGAAATCGCTGGTTACGGTGCTTTTGAAGGTTACGCAAATAGAGATTCACTTTCATATCGAGAAGTTTATGGTTTAGAGGATATTCCTACAATTTTCAGAGGTACTTTAAGAAGAGTTGGTTTTTGTGAAGCTTGGGACATTTTTGTTCAACTTGGTTTAACGGACGACACTTATACCATTGAAAATTCAGAAAATTTCACAGCAAGAATTTTTATCAATAGTTTTTTACCATATAGCATTGAAGAAGCTGTTGAAACTAAATTCAAAAGACTTTGGACCCCTGATAATGAAGAATTATTTCAAAAATTTTCTTGGCTTGAAATTTTTGATGATAAAAAAATAATTGGTTTTAAAAATGCCACTCCTGCTCAATTATTAGAAAAAATTCTTGTAAACAAATTGAGTTTAAATCCAAATGATAAGGACATGTTGGTAATGTATCATGAATTTGAATACGAATTGAATTCTGAAAATCATACCATTAATTCTTCTATGGTAAATATTGGCGAAGACCAAACTTATACTTCTATGAGTAATACCGTTGGTTTACCAGTAGCCATTTGTGGAAAATTAATTTTAAATGATGACATTACGCTAAAAGGAGTTCAAATTCCAGTCATGCCTGAGGTTTATTTACCAATTTTGAGCGAATTAGAAACTTTCGGAATTACCTTTAATGAGGTTTGGGGATAGAATTAAGACTAAAGATTAGAGGACTAAAGACACGAGACTTTAATTCTCGATAGAAATCATTTAATTCAAACATGAGATATATTCTTTTTTTAAAACTAATTTCTACCGAGATTTGAGTTTTAAATAACTATCTATGTCAATCATAATTATTAGTATAATCGTTTTACATTTTGTAGCTGGAATTGTTTTTCTAATGGTAAAACTTTCTCCAAAAAAAGATTCAAAAGTTAAAAAATAGACTAAAAAAAACCTCAAATCTTTTCAGAAATGAGGTTTACAATTCAGTTTAAAATTCTTAATCTTTAATCAAGAATTGGTATTTATCAATATTTTTCAATGCAATACTAGTTCCACGAGCAACTGCTCTAAGTGGATCTTCAGCAATGTGAACTGGTAACTTTGTTTTCATTGAAATTCTTTTATCTAATCCTCTCAACATGGAACCTCCACCAGCTAAATAAATTCCAGTTTTGTAAATATCAGCAGAAAGTTCTGGCGGCGTCATTTCCAATGCACTCAAAATAGCTTCTTCAATTTTAGAAATTGTTTTATCCAAAGCATGTGCAATTTCAGAATATGAAACAACTATTTCTTTTGGAATACCGGTCATTAAATCACGCCCACGTACCGCATAATCTGGTGGTGGATTATCTAATTCTGGAATTGCAGCTCCAACTTCAATTTTTAATTGCTCTGCTGTTCTTTCACCAACTAAAATGTTGTGCTGACGACGCATATATTCCTCTATATCTTGTGTGAAATCATCACCAGCAATACGAATAGATTTGTCACAAACGATTCCTCCAAGAGCAATGACTGCGATTTCAGAAGTACCACCTCCTATATCAATAATCATATTTCCCATCGGTTCTTCAACATCAATTCCAATTCCAATCGCAGCAGCCATCGGTTCGTGAATTAAGTACACTTCTTTCGCACCAGCGTGCTCACAAGAATCTCTTACAGCACGTTTTTCAACTTCAGTAATACCAGAAGGTATACAAACAACCATTCTTAAATTTGGAGAAAACATACTTTTTTTCCCTCCGTTAATCATTTTGATCATTCCACGAATCATGGCTTCAGCACTTTGAAAATCAGCGATTACACCATCTTTCAAAGGTCTAACTGTTTCAATTAATTTGTGCGTTTTTCCATGCATTTGTTGCGCTTTTTTCCCAATTGCAACAATGTTTCCTGTTTGAATGTCTCTTGCAACAATCGATGGCTCATCAACAACTACTTTGTCATTCATGATAATTAAGGTATTTGCCGTACCCAAATCGATTGCTATTTCTTGTGTTAAAAAACTAAATAATCCCATTTTATTTTTATTGTCTTCACTTAGAAAGACTTTATTATGACGTATTTATCGTAAAATTGCGAATAAAGTTTCAATTTATTACAACTTTTTTATTTTTTGTGAATTAATGTTTAAAATGTCTAACTCCAGTCATCACCATTGAAACTTGATTTTCGTTACAATAAGCAACAGATAAATCATCTTTAATTGATCCTCCTGGCTGAATAACAGCTGAAATTCCTGCATTTTTAGCGATTTCCACACAATCAGGAAATGGAAAAAAAGCATCGGAGGCCATAACTGAACCTTTTAAGTCAAAATTAAACGTGTTTGCCTTGTGGATTGCTTGGTTTAAAGCATCAACTCTGGAAGTTTGACCTGTTCCACTTGCCAATAATTGTTTGTTTTTTGCAAGCACAATTGTATTCGATTTTGTATGTTTTACTAATTTATTAGCGAACAATAAATCTTCAATTTCTGCTTCCGTTGGAGAAGTTAAGGTAATTGTTTTCAAATCTGCTTTTGTTTCAGATTTAAAATCTCTATCTTGTTCTAAAACTCCATTTAAAATTGTGCGAATTTGTTTCTTGGGAAAACTAACTTCTTTTTGTTTTAAAATGATACGATTTTTCTTTGATTGCAAAATTTCCAATGCTTTTGAGTCATAATCTGGAGCTATTACAACTTCACAAAATAAAGCGTTCATTATTTCAGCAGTTTCTTCGTCGATGGTTTTATTTGAAATCAAAATTCCTCCAAAAGCAGAAACAGGATCTCCAGCTAAAGCTGCTTCGTAAGCTTCTTGAATTGTTGGTCGAGTTGCAATTCCGCAAGCATTGTTATGTTTTAAAATAGCAAAAGTTGGATCGTCATTTTTAAATTCTTGCATCAATTGAACAGCCGCATCAACATCTAATAAATTATTGTAAGACAATTCTTTACCGTGTAATTTGTCAAAAATTGCGTTCAAATCACCATAAAAAACTCCTTCTTGATGCGGATTTTCTCCGTAGCGTAATATTTCTCCTTGTTGAAGTGAAACTTTTAAAGCCAAATCTCTATCTTCCGTTTGAGTAGCAAAATACCCATGAATTTGAGCATCGTAATGAGAAGAAACATTAAATGCATCTCGAGCAAATGACATTCTTTCTTCGTATGAAGTTGTTCCCGAATCTGTTAAAACATTTAAGAATTTTTCATATTGAACTTGAGAAGGAATAATGACAACATCTTCGTAATTTTTTGCTGCTGCACGAATTAATGAAATTCCACCAATATCAATTTTTTCAATGATTGTATCTAAATCCGTTGTTGCTTTAACTGTATCTTCAAAAGGATATAAATCAACAATCACTAAATCCAAAGAAGGAATTTCGTACTCAGCAATTTGACTTTGATCTTCTTCGTTGTTTCTTCTATTTAAAATTCCACCAAAAACTTTCGGATGTAGCGTTTTTACTCTTCCTCCTAAAATTGAGGGATAAGAGGTTAAATCCTCTACTCTTTCAACTGCAACTCCAAGCTTTTCAATAAATTCTTGTGTTCCACCAGTTGAGTAAATTGTCACATTTAATGCCGCTAATTTTTTAATAATTGGCTCTAAACCAGTTTTATCAAATACCGAAATTAATGCGCTTTTGATTTGCTTATTTTTACTCATTTTTGAAGGGGCTTGAATTTGAGTGCAAAAGTACTTCAAAAAAATGAATTTATTCACTAAACATCAAGTTTTTTTGGATTAGTTTTAATGGTTATAAGGAACTTTGCTAAAAGCGGTAGTTTTGGCATGGTTTTTACCAAAAACACACGCCAAAACTGAATCTATTCAACTTTATTACGACGGATTTACATCCGTCGTTACCAATATTTCACTCCTACGGAGTTTTGTTTTCATAAGTTCCAAAGTGTCATATTAATTTTTACATCTTTTTCAAATTAAAATTACATATAATCGTTTAGTTTAAACACTTTGATTATTTTTGCACAAATATCGTTAAGCCGTTTAATCAGAGCTTGTCTAGAAAGTTTACGTTTTAGGCATTTTCAAAAGTGAAATATTTGGAGTTTACATTTGTAAATGACGAATATTTAACTGAAAATAACGACAAAAGTGGACTTTATAACAAGCTCTAAATTATGGAAGATAGAAAAGAAATGTCCTTTTTAGACCATCTGGAAGAACTCAGATGGAGATTGGTGCGCATTGCTATAGCTATTGTAACAATTTCAGTTGTTTTATGGTGGTTTCAAGAATGGATTATGGATAATCTTTTCCTTTCTATGTCAAAACCAAAATTCATTACTTTTCGTATAATGTGTGATTTATTTGGAATTTGTATTGAAGAAATACCCGTAAAAATGCAAAGTACAACCATGGCTGGACAATTTTCTTATGCCATGATGACCAGTATAATTGGAGGAGTTGTTTTAGCCTTTCCATACATTTTTTATCAAATTTGGAGTTTTGTAAAACCTGGACTTAAACAAAAAGAAAAATCAGTTGTAAAAGGGATCGTTTTTTATGTAAGTATTTTGTTTTTTACTGGAATCTTATTCGGTTATTTTGTTGTTGCTCCACTTTGTGTTCAGTTTTTTGGAACTTATCAAATCTCAAAAGACGTGGAAAATATCTTCACAATTAGTTCTTACATGAGTACAATTATTTCAACTGTTTTTTATTCGGGATTACTTTTTCTTTTGCCCGTTGTCATGTATTTATTCGCAAAATTGGGAATCATTACTCCTGCTTTTTTAAGAAAATACAGAAAACACGCTATTGTAGGAGTCTTAATTCTTTCAGCAGTTATTACGCCACCAGACCTAATCAGTCAAGTAATTGTTGCAATTCCTATTGTAATGTTATATGAATTAAGTATATTTGTAGTTGTTGCTGTTGAAAAAAACCGAAACAAAACAAATATGGCTAATTCATGATTCGTAGTTTTTTATTTTTACTTTTATTTTTTAATTGCTTCATAAATTTCTCTCAGCAAACGAAAATTTATGGAAAAATTACAGATGCATCAACTGGCGAAACCTTGCCATTTGTTAGAATTAAATTCTACGATTCCAAAATTGGAACATTAGCTGATTCTGTTGGAAATTATGTTTTAGAATCATATTACGGAACGGATAGCATTCAAGTTTTTTTTGCTGGATATGTTCCAAAAACGATTAAAATCAAAAAAGATATTTCACAAGAAATAAATATTAAACTAGAAATAAAAGTTTCTGAAGTAAATGAAGTTGTCATTAAAGCGCCAGATGAACTTCCTTCTACAAGGTTACACAAACGCGTTATCAAGAATAAAGACATTAATAATAAAGTAAAACTGAATTCTTACGACTATGAACTTTACAATAAGGTTCAATTAGATATCAATAACATAGGAGATAGATTTTCGAAAAACCCAATAATCAAACGCTTAGATTTGGTCATGGATTATTTGGATTCAGCAGATAATGGGAAAAATTTCCTTCCCGTTTTACTAAGTGAATCGATTTCAAATTTTTATTTCAAAAATAATCCAAAGAAAAAAAGAGAAATTATTTCAGCTTCTAAGGTAAGTGGAGTTGATAACTTTCAAATCAATCAATTGTTGGGAGATATGTATTTAGATATGAATATCTACGACAACAATATCAACCTTTTTCAACGAAATTTTGTTAGTCCAGTTTCCAATGTTGCAAGAAATTTTTACCGTTTTTATTTAGAAGATTCAACTTTCATCGGAAAACAATGGTGCTATAAATTGCGTTTTACACCAAAACGAACTGGAGACATGACTTTTGAAGGTGAAATGTGGATTCACGACACAACTTATGCTGTGAAAAGTATAAAAGCATCAATTTCTCCTTGGGCAAATATTAATTATGTGCAAGATTTGTACTTCGAACAAGAATTTGATCAAGTTGAAAAAGAAGTCTGGATGATGACTCGAGAAAGCATGATTGTGGATTTAAAAATCACAAAAAAATCTGCTGTTTATGGTTTTTTTGCACGGAAAGTTTCCTCGCGTAAGCAATTTGTCATAAATAAAGAAAAAGAAGCTGAATTCTATAATGCAGATAACACAGTTGAATATACTGATAGTGCATTACTTAGAAGCGAGAAATATTGGCTAGACCACCGACACGAGCCGCTCTCTATTCAAGAAATAGGAATTGAAAACATGATTGATTCTCTTGAAAACACAAGTATGTTTCGATCCTTGAAAACGCTTGCTTACTTGGGGGCAACAGGTTTTTATGATTTAGGAAAGCTAGAACTTGGTAATGCTTTTAGTCTTTTGTCGATAAATACTGTAGAGGGTGTTAGAACAGGTTTAGCTCTAAGAACATCTAATAAATTTTCTAGAAAAATAGAACTTTCAGGGAAATTTGCCTATGGTTTTGGAGATGAACGATTCAAATATGGTTCAATGATGCGCTTAAATACATCCAAGAAAAAAAGAGGTCTTTTAACTGCTTTTTATAACCATGATGTCGAACAATTCGGAATGTCATCAACTGCAGCTTCCGCAGGGTCAACTTTTAATACACTTTTTGCTACAGCGCCATTAAATAAGTTAACTTTTGTTGAAAAAGTCGGAGTGAACTTTGAAAAAGATGTTAAAAAGGACCTTGTATTATTTGGAGCAATTGAATGGAAAGAATTTTTACCAATAGGTTTGACAGTTTACGAAAAGTATGATGCTGAAAATATTTTGCAACGTTTAACAAAAATTCAAACAACAGAATTTACGGCTAGGATCCGTTGGACAAAGGACGAAGAGTTTCTTTCTGGAGCTTTTGATAGAAGCACATTAAGATCCAAATATCCGATTTTTATTTTGCAAGGAGTTTTTGGCGTAAAAGGAGTTTTTGGTAGTGATTATTCTTATCAAAAAGTTGAATTCCGAATGAATCACAATGCTTCAGTAGGAGTTTTTGGTTATTTAAAATATGGAATCGAAGCGGGTTATGTTTTTGGAACAGTTGCTTATCCGTTTTTAAAAATTCATGAAGGAAGTCAAACCTATTGGTTAATGACAAATGCTTTTAATAAATTAAATTTCTTTGAATTTATTTCCGACAGTTATATTGGAGGAAACATTGAACAACATTGGGAAGGCTTATTTTTTGATAGAATACCTTTAATTAAAAAATTAAAATGGAGATTGGTAACAACCGGAAGAATTACTTATGGTTCAATTAGTGAACGACATCAAAAAGAAATGATTTTACCAGATTTCACAAGAAGATTTGGGAAAATACCTTACGCAGAAGCAGCAGTCGGAATTGAAAATATATTTAAAGTTGGTCGAGTAGATTTAGTTTGGAGATTGACTCATTTAGAACCAGTTTTACCAACTGACAAAAAAATCAATCCACTGGGAATCAGATTTAGATGGGCATTTATTTTTTAAAGGTTATTATTGATGAAAAATAACCACTAGGAACCCTAGAAAGCTTAGAACTTATGTTTTCTAAGCTGTAAAAAGAAAATATAATTCTTTTCGCAGTTTTTGCCAATAAAAACTATATTTGTAAAATGAAACTTCATACCGACAATATAAAAAAATCATACAAAGGAAGACCTGTGGTAAAAGGTGTTTCAGTGGAAGTTAGTCAAGGTGAAATTATTGGACTTTTGGGTCCGAATGGAGCTGGAAAAACGACTTCTTTTTACATGATGGTTGGTTTGGTAAAACCAGATGAAGGTTCGGTGTTTTTGGATGATTTGAATATTACAAGTTTGCCCATGTACAAAAGAGCGCAACTTGGTTTGGGATATTTACCACAAGAAGTTTCGGTTTTTAGGAAATTGAGTGTCGAAGACAATATTTTGTCCATTTTAGAGATGACTGATTTAACAAAAGTTCAACGCAAAGAACGCATGGAACAATTGTTGGAAGAATTTAGCTTAACGCACGTTCGGAAAAATCTTGGAAACAGACTTTCTGGAGGGGAAAAACGTAGAACAGAAATTGCTCGCGCTTTGGCAACTGAACCAAAATTTGTTTTACTTGATGAACCTTTTGCGGGTGTAGATCCAATTGCTGTGGAAGATATTCAAAGTATCGTTTCTGATTTAAGGAAAAAAAATATTGGGATTTTAATTACAGATCACAATGTACAGGAAACACTTTCAATAACTGATAGAGCTTACTTATTGTTTGAAGGAAGTATTTTGAAATCTGGAACAGCTGAAGAATTAGCTGCTGATGAGCAAGTGAGAAAAGTTTATTTAGGTCAGAATTTTGAATTGAGAAAAAAAGTTTAATTTTCTAAAACTATTTAACCTTTTAATTCGTTATTTGTTTAAATAACAAAAGCCATGAAAAACAAAATATTCCATTTTCTAGTTTTTACTTCTCTATTTATTAGCAGTTGTAATTCTCAAATTGATACAAATAAAACTCAAAAAACAATGAATTCAAAATACAATACTTTAACTGATCAAGAAAAAAATGTAATTATAAATAAAGCAACTGACCGACCATTTACGGGAGATTATTATTTAAAAAATGACGAAGGAATCTATTTATGCCGTCAATGCAATAATCCACTTTATACTTCTGAAGATAAATTTGAAGCACATTGCGGATGGCCAAGTTTTGACAAAGCGATTGATGGCGCAGTGAAACAAGTTCCAGATGCTGATGGATCGCGTGTTGAAATAATTTGCAATAATTGCCAAGGTCATTTGGGACACGTTTTTGTTGGAGAAAGATATACCGATAAAAATACACGTTTTTGTGTAAACACAAGTTCACTGATGTTTTACCCAGCATCTAAAAAGAAAAATTTACCAAAAGTTATAAAATAAAAAAAGGTTCTCGAAATGAGAACCTTATAATAAAATTTATTTAGAAGTAAATTAATACAATTCTTCTTTTAAAGAAGTACGATAATCTTTGATTTCCTCACGGTTAATTTTGTGGTCTGCATTTTTCAACAAATTCAACAAATACAATAAATTTTCTTTGTCTTCGATTTCCAAAGGATATTCGTTTCCTTCTTCGTCTTCTTCATATTGAGCTTGAACATCAAAAGCTTCTTTTTCAATAAGGTATTCGTATGTTAAACGCAAAACTTTCGTCAACAAAGGATCTTGCTCTTTCAAAGCAAACTCTCTCAATTCTTTCAGTTGATCTGATAATCCTTTTGCTTCAATTCCTTTTTTCTCTACCAATTCAATGATTGAATCAAGTTTAATGTTTGCTGCTAATATTTTCATTTTCTTGTTGAAATTTTATTTTTTTAGATGATTTTTCCACATCCAAAATGAGTAGAAATTTTTATCCGATACAAAAATAAGGTTTTTTTTGAATTTTGGTACAATTCTTAAAAAGTTTTACCTTTTTGCTTTTCCAATTCTGAATCAATCGTTTCCATTTCTTGGTAAAAATCTTCTCCAAAAGCGCGTATTATTGGTTCTTTCAAAAATTTAAAAACCTTTACATCCAATTTTGAACCACAAGCACAAGCTGGTTCACAAATTTTCCATTCGCTGTAATTTAATGCTTCAAAATCATTGAATTTCTGCACACGAATTGGGTACAAATGACAAGAGATTGGTTTTTTAAAAGTCGTTTTCCCTTCTTTGTGCGCTTGTTCAATGGCGCATTTTGCAATGTTGTTTTCATCAAAATTAACGAAAGCACATTCTTTTCCATTCACCAAAGTTGTAACGGCTTCATTGTCCCAATCCATGTAAAAAACACCTGTTTTATCAACAGCATCAATTCCTTCTTGACGCATGTATGGTTTGATTTTCTCCAAATCATCTTCCAAAATAGAAATTTCTTCTTCGGTAATTGGCGCTCCGGAATCACCTTCAATGCAACAAGCACCTTTGCAGGCATTTAAATCACAAACAAACTTATTTTCAAACAAGGAAAGTGATGCAACTTTGTCTTTAATTTCGATTAACATGCTGTGAAATTAGTGATTTTTTGTGGGATTTAAAAGGTGTTATTTCATTTCCTCTAACATTTCTCCCAAACTTTCAAAAATTTCATCTGCAATGATTAATTTTTTGTTTGGTTCATGGGTTTTTTCCGGTACACAAATTACATGCATTTTTGCTGCTTTTCCTGCAATTACACCATTTATGCTATCTTCAATAACAATGCATTCGATTGAATCAACTTGTAGCATTTTGGCAGTATTGATATACACCTCTGGATGTGGTTTTCCGTAATTTTCGTGTTCAGCAGAATGTGTGATGTCGAAAAAATGAGCAATGTTTAATGTTTCTAAAACTGTTTCAATTAAAATTTCATAGGATGAAGTTGCTAAACCAATTTTAAAACCAGTTGATTTGAAAAATGTCAAACTTTCTATAACTCCCGGTAAAGGTTTTCCGTTCGTCTTGATTAAAATAACCATTTCAGCAATAATTTTTTGCAAAACTTCATCAGGTCCAAAATTTTTCCAAGGTGCATGATTGTACCAAAAATTAATTACCTCATCTAAACGTAAACCAACTGTTTTTTCAAAATCTTTACGCGTTAAATTGCAGCCAACTTCGTGAAAAACTTTTTCCATGGCAATTTTCCATAAAGGTTCAGAATCGATTAAAACTCCATCCATGTCAAAAATAATTGCTTTGAATTTTTTTAAGTTTTCGTTATTCATTTACTTTAGTTTTAGTTTGTAAAATTTATTTTTTAAAGCCGAACTGTAATATTCATCTGCAATATATAAATGTTTTCCCTTTTTACAAAGTGCTTCTTTCTGACTAATAAGTTCTAGTTTTATTCTTTTTATTTTTTCAAATTTATCATTTTTGCATGCAAAAATTTCTACAGATGAGTAGGTTAATAAATAACATATTCCATCCTCAATTTCAGCAGCTGTTACTCCGTCTAATTTCATTTTTCGATCTTTCAATTGAATTGATTGCAGGAATTTTGCTTTTCTTTGACCCTTTTTACAAGATAATTTATAAACATTGCAAATTCCAGAATATGGCTCCGTTCTGCATTTAGTAAAAAGATATAATTCATCTTCAAAATATGCAATCGCTTCGCAATCAAATAAAAGTGCATCCTTTTTTGGCGGAAAATCTTTTTGATCTTCGTAAGAGAATTCAATTGTTTCGGCTTTTACTTCTTTTTTGAAAAGCAAAGAATCGACTTTTATTTTATAAATACATAAATCTTTTCTGGAGTTTGAATTATTTCCTGCATCAGCAATGTATATGTTTTTTTCATCACGCGTGATGTCTTCCCAATCAACATTTTTCGCATTTGAAACCAATATTTCGTGAATAATGTCTCCCTTTTTATTTAAAATAAATAGTTTAGGATCATTTCCACCATCGTTATGAGCCAAAAAACAAGTATCGTTTAAAACTTCTAATCCAGAAATTTCCTTCAGTTTTTTACTTAGATTGGAAATTTTGTCAAATGATTGTGAGAAAAAACAAAAATTAATAGAAAGAAATAGGAAAAGAAATCTAATCTGCATATTCATTTCTTTCTAATCGTGCTTTTATTTCTTCTAAGTTTTGCATTTTTTTAGCTTGGCGCGTGCTTTTCGCAGTTTCAGTGAAAAATTGATGTTGCGTTAAAAACATGACTTGAATTTCATCCCATTTGCGATCGCTGTCAATTTTACCATGTTCACGTAATTCCAGTCGCAATTTATCTGCAATTTGATGAAAATCATCTCTTCCAAGGTAATCTAAATCGGCATCACAAATTATTTCTTCCAATTTATTTGTTGGTTTATGCGGAATTTGAGTCACATAAATTAGGCGTCTGATTTCTTCAATGTGTTCATTTGTGTAACCGTAACTTGGCAAAATTTCCCCCGCCATTCTTGCTCCAACTGGTTCGTTTTTATCATAACTTTCCACAAAACCTGCATCGTGATAAGTTGCAGCAGATTTTAACAAAAATAAACCATCATCGGCAACACCTTCAAGCAAAGCCAAACGTTCTACTGCACGACACACATCTTTTGTATGTGCAATACTGTGGTAATGTAATTTTGGAGAAAGTTTTTTCTGTAAAACCTTCATAATGTGTCGCTCAGCCTTATAATAATTAATGCTACTATAATGATGAAGGTTGACAATTTGATGAAAACGATCGTTTGGAAATAAGCCTAAACCATCTTGTGAAAGTTCTGGTTTTATCCCGTCAACCGTGTACATATCAATCAAACCTTTACTTTTTGATTTTACCTTTCCTTTGAAAGTACACAAGAAATATGGTTCAATAAATTGAAATGTTTGTCCAGAAATAGTTACTTTTCCAGGCTCACCAAGCATTTCCATTCGTTGCGCTTGATTTACAGTTGCTCCCCAAATATCGTAAGCTAATTTTTCAGAACCAATAACACCAGCAGTAACTTCACCCGTGTTGATTCCCAAGCGTAAATCCCAAACAACCCTACCCGAAATTAATGCTTCATGACGCATAATTTCCATGCTTTCTTGAATTTGAAGCGCAGCAATACAAGCATCAATCGGATTGGTATTGTTTCTTACGGGAACGCCACCAGCGCACATATAGGCGTCACCAATTGTTTTGATTTTTTCTAAGTTATTGTTAACGATAATTTCATCAAATTTACTAAAGTAGATATCCAATTCATTCACCAATTCAGATGGACTCATTTTTTCAGCAATCTTAGTAAAACCGACAAAATCCGTAAATAAAACTGAAACTGTTTTATAGGCCCTTGCGCTTGCTTTACCTTTGGCTTTAATTTCTTGAAAAGTGGATTCTGGAATAATGTTTTTAAGTAATTTCTCTGTTTTTTCCTTTTCAATTTCGAGCAAACGCTTTTGTTCTTCTAGATTATTTTTCTTTTCTTCAATCGTTGCTCGTTGTTTTTCAATCTGAATATTTTGCTCTCTAATTTCACGTGTTCTTTCAACAATTTTCATTTCCAATCGCACTTGCTGACGGCGTTCTGCTTCAATCTTAGTTCTCGTATAAACCAAAATAAAAATCCCAATAAAAAAGATACAAACTATCCAAAACCAAGTTCTCTTCCAGAAAGGTGCTGCCAAATAAATTTGCATTTCTGCTGGCTTAAAACTCCATTCACCATTTCCTAAACGAGCGTAAACCTTTAGAGTATAATCTCCTGGGTCAAGTGAATTAAAATGAATTTGATTTGAATTTCCTATTATAATTTCGCCTTCTCCAGAACCAATCAAATCGTATTTATAAGTTACTAATCTTGGATTGCTTAAATCACAAGCCATGAATTTAACGGTAAAATTTCTTTGTTTGTAATTTAGCTCAATCCTTTGTGTTTCTGCAAAACTTTTTACTAAAATTCCTTCTTTTAAATCAGGTTTTAACCATTGAGCATCTAATTTGAATTTTGTGAAAACAACATCCGTTTTTTTTCGTTCATTATCAAAAGTTATCGGATTAAAATAATTAAATCCATTGATTGTCCCAAAATATAAATCTCCTTTTTTTGCGCTCAAGTATGCACCTTGATTAAATTCTGTTGAAACTAAACCGTCCAATTCTGTATAGTTTTCAAACTTTTTATTTGCTAAGGAAAATTTTGAAATTCCTTTGTTTGTACTCAACCAAAGATTTCCATTTTTATCATTTAGAATTCCATAAATTACATTATTTGGAAGTCCATTTTTCTTATTATAAAGCGTTGCCTTGTTTTCTCTAAAATTATATTCAATCATTCCAGAACCCATTGTGCCAAAATAATAAATGTCTTTAGAAACCTGAATAATGGTGGTTATGTAATCTTTAGAAGTGCTCGTTAAAACCTCGTTTTCTGCAAAAGGAATAA
>CAMBRH010000019.1 GCA_945870115.1 Chitinophaga pinensis
AATCCGATTCCAATCAAATTTCCCCAAAACATTCCTTTCAAAATTAAAAATGAAACTTGATATAAAAATATTTTTCTGATTGACCACGAACTCGCACCAATGGATTTTAACAAACCAATGAAAGAAGTTCTTAACAAGATCATTACCAAAAGGGCAGATCCCATGTTTATAATTCCAATTAAAAGCATCAAAATGATGATTATCCAGACATTAATATCGAGAAAAGACAGCCAAACAAAAATTTCTTGCTGACTTTCTTTGATACTACTTACTTTTAAATCTTGATTTTTATTTGAAAAATTGAAATTGATTAATTTCTTTAATTTCTCGATTTGCGGATCAAAATTTTCCCAATTATGGAAATTAATTTCATACGAACCAATGTAATTTTGATAACTTCCATTCCCGTTAATTTTTTCAAAATGAATGGTTTTATTGTGCGTAAAAAGATCAAATTTTGTATCTGAAACATATTTTCTTTTAACAGTTCCATCAGAATTAGTTTTAAAAGGAAGGTTTAAACTTTGGTCAAAATCAGAATTGCTATGTTGAATTGTTGCTTTCAAATAAGTAGTATCGGGAATCGTATTTTCTTCGCCTTTTCCATCAATAAACATCCAATAATCGGACGAAATAAGCCTGAAAACGGTATCTTTTGTTGGAAACCATGTGAAACCAGCATAATTTTCATATCCTTTTCCCCAATCATAACGGTAATTTCCATTTCCGCCATTTACTTCTCCTTTGATAACTAATTGTCCGTTTGAAAGTGTATCTAAAACAACTATTTCAGATTTTATTCCCCAATCGTTTAACAATTGAATTTGACGAATATCTGACACAATCATTTTCTTGTCAAAATCTTCCATTCCTGTATCGAAAATCCCAACTAATTTGAAAAATTTCTTAATAGGTTGATTTTTAACAAAAAATGCCCTTACACGATCACCAACCTTGTAATTTAGGTCTGAGGCAATTCTTTTTGAAATTAATATTTCGTCAGAAGCTAAGTCTGTATTGAATTTTGGCAAACTTCCAGAGACTAAATTTTCCTTAAAAAAAGTAAAATCATAACTTTCATCAACACCTTTTACCAAAACACTTTGAATTTCAGTTTGCTTTTCTTGACTTTTAAGCTTATTTTTGTCGGATTGTAAAATTGCAGGTTTATAAGCAATTGCTTGCACGTTTTTTACAAAAGGTAGATTTTTAACTTGATTTAAGAAAACTTGTTTTTTAAGAATTGGTTCGTTTTCAAACAAAGATGCAGAACTTGCAGAATTGATAAAAGCGTGAGAACCAAAGCCCAAAACCTTGTTGCTCACCTCATTTTGAAATCCAATTACAACGGCTATTGTAATAATATTAACCAACATAGCCAAACTGATACTAATAACAGATATTTTAACGATTGGTCGGGAAACCTTTTTACCTTCTACTTCGTTTTTGAGATTTTTAAGGGCTATGAATAATTCAAATTTCAATTTATACAATTTTAAAGTGCGAAGTTACGGAAAGCTTTTGTGCTTAAAAAGTGTTTTATTGATTTTTACTATAATGTTCATTTCTTCTTGCGGATTAAAAGATAAATTATTCAAAAAGAAAAAAGTTGAATTGATTGATGAAAGTCACGTTATTGACACCCAAGATCCTGAAATTTACACCGTAGCTTTAGAAAAACCGGCAAAACAATATCCAATTCAGATTGGAAATCAACGTATGCACCTTTATTTGGATTCACTAAAAGGAAAACGTGTAGCAATCGTAGGAAACCAAACTTCCTTGATTGGAAATACACATTTGGTGGATACTTTATTGAGTTTGGGAATTACGATTCAAAAGGTTTTTTCCCCAGAGCATGGTTTTCGTGGAGATGCTGATGCCGGAGAAAAAGTATGGAGTGGCGTTGATCCAAAAACAGGAATTCCATTGATTTCACTGTACGGAAATAATAAAAAACCTAAACCTTCTCAACTTGCTGATGTTGACGTCGTTTTATTTGATGTGCAAGATGTTGGAGTTCGTTTTTACACCTACATTTCGACTTTGCACTATGTTATGGAAGCCTGTGCTGAAAACAAAAAATCAGTTATTTTGTTAGATCGTCCAAATCCAAATACACATTATGTTGACGGACCGGTTCGAGAATTACGACACCGCTCTTTTATTGGAATGCATCCAGTTCCGATTGTTTATGGAATGACAATTGGAGAATATGCTTTGATGATAAATGGAGAATATTGGTTGAGCGATAGCGTTTTGTGTAATTTGAATGTGATTTCTTGCAAACATTATACGCGCAAAATGAAATATCCTATTGAAACTCCTCCAAGCCCAAATTTAAGATCAGATATTGCAATTTCTCTCTATCCAAGTTTGTGTTTTTTCGAAGCAACTACAGTAAGTATTGGAAGAGGAACAGATAGACCATTTGAAATGTTTGGGCATCCATTGTTTCCAGATTTAGCATATACTTTTACCCCGCTTCCAAATGTTGGAGCAAAAAACCCTTTGTGGGAAAACCGAGTATGCAAAGGCTTGGATTTGAGTGAACATGCTAAAAAGCGCATGTATGATATTAACCTAAATTGGCTTTTGGAAGCAAAGAAATTTTTAGGAGATACAGTGGAATTTATCAATCAACCACATTTTTTTGATCGACTTGCGGGAACTTCCGAATTAAGAAGACAAGTCTATGAAGGTTGGAGCGCAAAAGATATTCGACAGTCTTGGAGGCCTGGAATTCAAGAATTTAGAAAAATTAGAGCAAAATATTTATTGTACGAGTAAAATTACTAACTGAAAAAATTATGGATATCAACGATTTATTGCAAAACGAACAAATTAAAGGAATTTTAAAGAAAACTGGTATTTCTGAAAAACAAACAAAAGACGTTTTAAATACTGCCCTTTCAAGTATAAAATCAAAATACAATTCGGATCCAAAACAAACTGCTAGTTTACTTTCAGATAAACCAAATACTGAGAAAGACAATGCTTTGTCGGGTTTGATAGAAAATGATTTTGTAAAAGGATTAATTAAAAAAGTTGGATTGCCAGAATCTGTTGCAAAACAAGCTCAAGCAGCTATGCCGTCCATTATGAAACAAGTTACTTCAAGTTTGTCTTCCAAAGGAAAAAATAGTGAAGAAGGAATCGGAGGAATGATGAATAATGTAATGGATATGTTTTCTGGAGATTCTAAAAATGGAAAAAAATCGGGAGTTGCTGGAATGTTCAGTGGATTTTTGGGAGGACTTTTTGGTA
This sequence comes from Chitinophaga pinensis, assembly GCA_945870115.1. Lineage (GTDB taxonomy): Bacteria > Bacteroidota > Bacteroidia > Flavobacteriales_D > Crocinitomicaceae > M2408. The sequence goes on from CAMBRH010000019.1 coordinate 3,268, forward strand.
AAAAATAAAGGTATGTTTGAATATTTTAAAGGATATGAGAGAGAAATCTATTTAACATTAATTATTGTTGGAGGTTGGTTAATCACACGATTTTTTGTCAAAAGAGCAATCAAAAACATCTCAATAAAATTTGGTATTGCTGTTGAAAGACGCAGAATTACAGTTAAAATAATGAACGTAATTTTTCTCCTATTAGCAATCATTTTTATTGTAACGATTTGGGGAGTTGACAAAAAAGAATTGTTTTTATTTTTCACCTCCATCATTACTGTTTTGGGAATTGCATTTTTTGCACAGTGGTCGATTTTATCAAACATTACTTCTGGAATTATTATCTTTTTCAGTCATCCTATAAAATTAGGAGATCAGATTCGAATTGTTGACAAAGATTTTTTCATTGAAGGAAAATTAGTTAACATTACATTTTTCTTTATTCACCTTGAAAATGACGAAAAGGAAAAAATAACGATTCCAAATTCTCTTGCTTTACAAAAAACAATCATTTTGGTGCATGAATGATTTTCGGAACAGAATTTGATTTAAACTAAAATAAAATTTACTTTTGCATTATCTAAACAACATTTTTAAGATGAAAAAACAAATCCTTGTAATCGCAGTTTTATTAATAACTTCTTGTTCACTTTCACAAAAAGGAAACGTCGAAATCATCAAAGATGCTCGTATAGATCAGTTAATTAAACAAGAGGGAGCTATTATTTCTCCAGCTATTGCGCCGCAAATTACCGGTTACCGTATTCAATTGTTTTTTGATATTGATAAAAAAAATGTAGATGAAGCTAGGTCTAAATTCATGAATTTATATCCAAAAGTTGATACTTACGTAGTTTTTAATGCGCCAAATTACTTTTTAAAAGTTGGAGATTTCAGAACTCAAATTGATGCAGAAAAAGTGAAATCTACCGTTGAAAACTCTTTCCCAACGAGTTTCATTGTGAAGGAAAAAGTTAATTTACCTCGAATTGACCAATGATTTGAAAATCATTTAATAACTAAAAGATATCGATTAATAAGTTTAAAAGCAGTTCTATCCAAAAAATATTTTTATTCGGACTATTTTCTTAAATTTGTTTTACTATAAAACAAATTTTATGAAAAATCTTTATTTAGCATTTTTTGCTTTTGCAATTTTATTTTCAGGTACTATTTTTTCTCAATTGCCTCAATTAGCTTGGGCAAATACCTTGGATAGTTTGATGAATCCTTATGAATATACCGGATCTAGCCTCACAAATAACCTTACCTATGATAATGCAGGAAATATCTACAGTGTAGGATATTTTTACGGAGCTATAGATGCAAATTCCGGAGTAGGTGTTGATACTCTGGCAGCTCTTTCCAGTGCTCCACATGCTTTTATTGTAAAAAATAATTCCAATGGAGATTTTGTTTGGGCAAAAGCACTTCAAGGGACAGGATCGAGTGATGCTGTTTCTGTAAAAGTCGATGCGCTCGGAAATGTTTTTTTAATGGGGACTTTTCGTGACAATGTAGATTTTGACCCTGGAATTGGTGTTTTTAGTGTGACATCTGCAACTGTGCAAGATATGTTTATGGAAAAATTGGATGCTTCAGGAAATTTTGTCTGGGCAAAGGTCGTTACGGGTAATATAATTGCAAATAGTCTGGCCCTTGATGCCTTAGGAAATCCTATTTTTGTTGGAGTTTTAAGTGGAACAGCAGACTTTGATCCAAATGTTGGAGTCGTTTCATTAACTGGAACTACAAATTCATTTATTTTGAAATTGAATTTCAACGGTCAATTTGTATTTGTAAAACATTTGACATCAACGTCGGCAAATAATAATTCAATTGAAGGTATCCATATTAAGTCAAATGGAGACATCTTATTAACAGGTTATTTTATAAACAGAACAGATTTTGATCCTGATGCAGGTGTTGCAGAATTATCATCAATTGGAGGAACACCAAATTCTTTTATTTGTCAATTAAATAGCAATGGAAATTATATCTGGGCAAAATCCATCATTGGCAGTTCTTTTAATCAAATTAATGCAAGTGACGTAGATGCTTCTGGAAATATTTTATTAACAGGTCGTTTTCGAAGTATTTGTGACTTTGACCCAGGTTCTTCGTCATATATCCTTGCGGCCAATGGAGCTAATTTAGATGATATTTTTGTTGCAAAATATAGTCCAACAGGTGACTTCATTTGGGCAAAACAAATCGGAAATCCAAACGAAAATTATACTGATGAAAATGCAAATGATATTGCTGTAGATCCAAGTGGTAATGTTTTCATCACTGGGTTCTTTTATAATACAATTGACTTCAATCCAGGTGCTGGTGTTTTTGATATGGTTGCTGCTTTAAATCGAAATTCGTTTGTCTGTGGTTTGACTTCTAATGGAGCATTTAATTTTGCTTTTAAATACGACATGGGAGTTTTAGCAGCACTCTCCCAAAGTGAAGTCATTGAAATAGATGAAAATGGAAACATATATGTTGGTGGTTATACAAATGGAATTTGCGACATGGATCCAAGTGCAGCAGTAAGTAACCTTTCAAGTGAGTTCAACCAGGGTTTTGTTGTTAAATATGGTCCTTCTGGCTCTGAAGCTTCATTTTCTTTAGAATCAAATTCGAGTTGTGTTGATAGGATTATTGGTTTACAAAGTACCAATGCGTTCCTTCAAAGTTCTTGGTTGTGGACTGCAACTGGGGGCACGATTGATGATCCAACATCCTCAAACACATCAATTTCTTTTCCTTCAAGTGGTACTTATACTGTTACTTTAACTGTCACAAGTGGACTTGGTACAACGGTTTCAACTCAAACAATAAATGTAAATAACAACCCAAGTTTAATTGTCCAGGCTTCGCCAAATATTGTTTGTTTAGGGCAATCAACAACATTATGGGCAACTCATAGTTCACCTAGTTTAAGTTGGAATAGCGGTCAAGTCTCTGATTATATTACAGTTTATCCGACAGTTAGTACCACTTACACTGCTACTGTTACAGCATCAAATGGATGTTCTACTTCTGCTAGTCAAAACATTGAAGTTGCAACAGCCTCTAGTACAATAATTTCTGTATTAAATGATACAATTTGTGCAGGAGAATCAGTTACATTAACTGCAAGTGGCGCTTCTGATTTCGTTTGGAGTACTGGTGATATGACTCCAAGTATTACCGTCAATCCAACTAGTTTTTCTGCCTATTCTGTAACTGGGATCACTGGAACTTGCCAAGCTACAGCAAATCAAGTAATATATGTTCTTGATCCACCAAGTGTTACTATGCAAAGCTCCGCAAATTCTTCTTGTAATGGAGCTAGTGTTACGCTCACAGCTTTTGGTGGAGATTCATATGTGTGGAGCACAGGTGAAACTACAAGTAGTATCGTCGTTACCCCAACTTTTGCTACAACTTATACAGTAACTGGAACAAATCTATCTGGTTGTCAAGATTTAGCTTCAAAAACAATTACAATTGGAACTACTCCAAATATCAATATTTCGGCTTCAAATGATACTCCTTGTGCCGGTTCAATAATTACCCTGACAGCAACTGGCGGCTCAACATATTTATGGGGTGGAGGTCAAACGACTAATACAATATCAGCAATTCCAAGCGTAAATACAACTTTTACTGTTGTTGGCACAAACACTGATGGATGTCAAGCAACTTTCAATAAAACTATTAATGTTGATCCATTGCCAATAATTTCAATTCAAAGTTCATCAAATTCTGTATGTGCTGGTTCTTCAGTGACTCTTACAGCAAGTGGAGCAAATTCATATACTTGGAATGGAGGTCAAACGACCGATGTTATTTCAGTTAATCCAACTTCAACAACAACTTATACCGCAACTGGAACAAATAGTTTTAACTGTCAAGCTAGTGCAAGTAAAACAATCACCGTAAATGCATTGCCATCTATCAGTATTCAAAGTGTATCAAATTCGATTTGTGAAGGTGGAAATATTACTTTGACAGGTTCTGGAGCAAATTCCTATTCTTGGAGTTCTGGGCAATCAACAGCTTCTATTACCGTGTCCCCAACTACCAACACGACTTATACTTTAATTGGAATAGATGGTTCTAATTGCCAAGGAACTGCAACAAAAACCATAAATGTCAATCCTTTACCTACTGTTAGTATTCAGGTGACTGAAGACACAATTTGTCAAGGAAATTCAACTGTACTTAATGGCCTAGGAGCATCGACTTATACATGGAGTACAGGTGCAAACACCAGTAGTATAAATGTTAGTCCCTCAGTTAGTTCCAATTATAATATAACAGGTACGAGTTCTTTTGGTTGTCAAAATGTTGCGAATACTACAATTATTGTTTTACCTTTTCCAACTGTAAGTTTTACAAATCCTATAACAGATTTTTGTACAAATTCTGCGACTTATGATTTCATCGCAAATCCATTAGGAGGGATTTTTACAGGTACTGGAATTTCAGGAGCTACTTTCAATCCAACTTTAGCAGGAAGCGGTACACATCTCATTTCTTATACATTTTCAGATGAGCTTTGCAGCGCAACTACTACAATTGAAATTTCTGTAAACGATTGCGCTTCAATTGAAAACATGCAAAATGAAACAATTCAAGTATTTCCTAATCCAGCGAATGACCAACTATTAATTACTGGATTAATAGAGGATTGCCTGTTGGAATTATTCAATGAGCAAGGTCAACTTATTTGGAAAGAAAAAACAACTTCTACTCAAAGCATTCTTCATTTAAATTCTATTGCTTCTGGTATCTATCAATTAAGTATTCAAACTGATAAAAATAGAGAGATAAGAAAAGTGGTTGTGCAACATTAAAAACTTATATTTTTTATACCCCAATAACCCTGTGTTGTTGGGCTTTTTTGAATTATATATTCAACAAATTAGTAACAAACGTTTCTTTCCATTTGATTCTTTTGGCGCTCGGTGAAGACAAGGAAGAACTGCACTTTTAGGATGTTCAATTGCCAATTTCCACAAATGACCGATTCCTAAACTAATTATCTGTGCCTCTGGTTTTGTTTGATAATGTAAATCAAAGAAATTTTCAATTAAAAATGATTCAAAACCAGCCTCTTCTCCTTGATAAAGTTTTTTGAGTTCAGAACGAATTTCGGGAACAAGCACTTTTTGGATTGCTTGAGAATTCGGCACTATTTCACTCGAATCTCCAAAATAAGTACATAAATAAGTTTCACTTGGAATCGGCGAACGATCTACATGAAATGAATAAACATCAGTTGGAAAAAAAGGGTAAAAATCATCTCTTTCATAATTTTTAATAATATTTAGCGTTGGAGAAGCACCATGAAATTCCAGCAACTTCATATCATTTAAAATAATTTCACGTGCAAGATTTCCATTTTCGCTCAATTCAAGTGCTCGAAGTTTGTCTTCTTCGACTTCCATCATATTTCCAACAAGTACAAGCTTTTCAATTATTTCCGAAAAATTACCGCTTAATTTACGAGACCAACAGATTGCATTAATTTCTCCCCGAAAAGGAGTAGAAATAAGTTCTTGGAAAGATGAAAGGCTTTGAATTTGAGCTGACGTTTGTGGAAAAATTTTCATATTGAGATTTTTAAAAAGAGGCTAAGTGTTTGCCAAGTGGCGATTTAGTTGGTTTTAAAACGAAAGTTCAATATAATTTCTAGTTTTAAACCTGCATAAAAATTGCATTGAAGCACTCTTTTAATATATGATATCTAAAATATTGACTACTCGACGTAAATATAAACGAACTCTAAAATCCTTATATCTTTTGCTTTCGTTTTTATCAAGTTTCTTATCCTTTTCTGAATGTAATTTTTTTAATTAAGTTTTTAATCTTTTGTCTTCTTTTCCAACTAAATTGCTGTATAAACAAATGTATGATTCGGAACTTAAGACAATTCCATTGATAAGAGAATGTATACGAAAGCTTATCTAAATTTTGTATAAACTCTAAATAGTCATGGGATAGATTTGCAATATCCTTTTTGCAATTAATTAGTCCATTTGTTAGTTCCTCTTTCTTTGTTATTACCGCAATAACTTCATTACCACAAATGCTTGTTTTGATTTCTGCAAAATCCCTTAAAAAAAAATTAATATTTGTTTTAATTTCCTTGTTCCAGATATAAATATAATCGTCTTCTAGTGAAATATTATATTGGTGAAAGCCCCGATAATTTTCGGTTTCAGCTTCGTTTTTGAAGTGTTTCAGATATAAAACACCACCAATTTCAAGACTTTCAATGCACTCCAAAATTCCTTTAAGCGGATTCTTACTGTGGTCAAGGGCATTTTGCACTATTATTAACGAAGCTTTTTTAGGAACAAATACAGAAAGATATTCAATAAATCCAAATGTTATTTTTGGTAAATCAAGTTTCTTTGTTTCGATAATGTTATTGTAGTATGCCGCTAGAGGGTCAATATAGCAAACATTCAACTGTTTGCCATCAAATTTATCCCCAATACTAAAACTCATCCCACAACCAGCATCAACTACTAGAGGAAAATCCTTTTGTGAAAGAAATAGTTTAACGTCAAAGTTGGCAAGTTCAATTTCTTTATTGAATTTTGACCATTTAAACAAATTATCTAAACTCCTTTTATTAGAATAGACACCTTTCCAAAAAGCAATTTCGTAGGGAATTCCATTTGTCCAATCATTCATAATTATTTAATCTTATTTAAAAAAGATTTTTTAAGCTTGTATTTTAATCTCTAGCAGCCCGCCGTGCCATAACACGTTAATTGACGCTTTGTGCCAATTTGCTTTGTTATTTATCATTAAATCAATAACTTATTTATTTTAAATTCTTTGATGTTGTTTATGGCAATATTAATCTTTCCAAAATAATGCTATATTTCCTTATTTCCAAGAACTAAAAAACGATAACTATTTCCCTCAATACTTCACAAAAACATTTTTTGCTTCCGTAAAAAACCTTAAAGCTTCCAAACCTCCTTCTCTTCCAACACCAGACGATTTTACTCCTCCGAAAGGAGTTCTTAAATCCCTTACCAACCAAGCGTTTATCCATACAACCCCAGCTTGAATTTCTTCCGCTAAGCGATGAGCACGTTTTAAATCACTTGTCCAAATGGTTGCAGACAAACCGTATTCGGTTGAATTTGCCATTTTTAAAACTTCTTCTTCCGTTTCAAAAGGAGTTAAAGTAACAACTGGACCAAAAATTTCTTCTTGGTTTGTTCGGCAATTATAATCCAAACCTTCAATTACTGTTGGTTCTAAAAAATAACCATTTTCATGCGGAGCGTCTAAAAAAACGCGTTTTCCGCCAGTTAAAATCTTTCCACCTTCTTCTTGTGCCAAAGCAATGTATGATTGCACTTTTTCAAGATGAGGTAAAGAAACCAAAGCGCCCATTTTTGCTTTTGGGTCTGATGGAAAAGATATTTTTAAGTTTGAAACTCTATCAACAAAGGCCATTTTAAATTTTTCGTAAATTCCTTTTTGAATAAAAATGCGTGAGCCACACAAACAAATTTGACCTTGATTGGCAAATGATGAACGTAAAGTTGTACTTAACATTTCGTCGAAATCACAATCATCAAAAATGATATTTGGGTTTTTACCACCCAATTCTAAAGATAATTTTTTAAACATCGGAGCTGCTGTTCGAGCAATGTATTCTCCTGTTTTTGTTCCACCAGTAAACGAAATTGCTTTGATTTTTGGGTGTTTCACAATCGCATCGCCAACTCGATTTCCCATACCGTGAATGATATTCAAAACTCCAGCCGGCATTCCAGCTTCTTCACACACTTTTCCCAATAAATAGGCAGTGTAAGGAGTTACTTCTGAAGGTTTTGCAATCACGCAATTTCCAGCTGCAAGTGCTGGAGCGATTTTCCAGGAAAACAAATACAAAGGTAAATTCCAAGGAGAAATACAACCTACAATTCCAATTGGTTTGCGTAAAGTATAATTGATTCCTTCGCCTTCCATAGCGTGAGATTCTGAAGCGAAATGAATAATTGAAGTAGCGAAAAAATAGAAATTTGAAACCGCTCGAGGAATATCAACGTGAGCAGCCAAACTTACTGGTTTTCCATTGTCTTTTGATTCAGCTGAAACAAATTCTTCCATGCGACTTTCAATTCCTTTGGATACTTTGACCAAAATATCACTTCGCTGCTCAATCGTCATTTTTGACCAAATCGGAAATGCTTTTTCAGCTGCTTCAACAGCATTTTGAACATCATTTTCATCCGAATCTGGAATTAAGCAATAAACTTTTCCTGTCGCTGGTTCATAATTATCGATGTATAAACCATTTTTAGGCTCGCAATAAACTCCGTTTATAAAATTGTGTATTTTCTCCATGTTGAAATGTTTCTAAATTTTTGTCAGCTGAGGCTGATGCAAATGTAAGAAGAGATTTTTGAATTTTGTTAAATCTTTTTTTCGAACGCTAAAAACTTTGTGAAATATGTTTTTTATGTTGATTTTTGTATAATTTTCCCCTTAGAATTCTTTTGGAAAAATTATCGAATCAAATTAACATGTCCGGTTATGGTTTTGATTTCATCTGTATTGTCATCATAAGTTAAAACCCAAGTATAAGTCCCATCTTGACAAATTTCGCCTTTATATTTTCCGTCCCAATAATCATCCATTGAATCTAATGTGCAAATTAATTCTCCCCAACGGTTAAATATTAACATTTCAAAACTTTTTATCCCTTCACCATAAGCTCTAAAAACTTCATTGAACTTACTTCCGTCTGGAGTAAAAGTATTTGGGATGTATAAAATTCCAGGATAATCAATGTGAACTATATCAGAAGTTGTGCAACCATTTGTGTCTGTGAAAAACACCGTGTAATCAAAACTTCGATTTGGATTTGCACTCGTACTTTGACAAGTTGGACAAGATAAATTACTTTCTGGAAACCATTGGAAAGTTCCACCACTAATAGATGTTTCTGCGTTTAATTGAATTTCTTCTCCTATTAATGCAAAAACAGTAATTCCCGCATTGACTTGATTAATTGGAAAAACTTGAACCAAAACATAAGCAGAATCTCGACAGCCGAATTCATCAATTCCAATAACCAAATAATTCGTTGTAGTTAGAGGTGTTGCCACTACAGAATCGGAGATAAAATTGTCAATTGTTCCCTTTGGACTCCACTGATACTGCGAAACTCCCATCGCATGGAGATTAGCTGATTGACCTAAACATAATATCGTATCGCTGAAAGCCCTAATATTTGGAATAATTACATCCACAAAAACGGTATCTCTCACTGTTCCACAGGCATTTGTAAAGTCACAAAAATAAGTGAAGTCAGCTGGTGGATTTACGTTAACTGTATCACCGACTGTTGTGTTGATAAATTGATTCGGACTCCAAAAATAACTTGGTGCTCCACTAGCAATTATTGTTGCAAAACTTTTGGCACACATCGTGACGGTATCGTCCAAGATTGGTATCGGTAAATTAAAGAATACATCTACTAAAACACTGTCTTTAAAAATGCAATTATTAAAGGTTGTTGCAGTAACAATATAAGTTGTTGTTGTATCTGGATTCACAATTGGGTTTGCAGAATTTGCATTTGAAATAAATGTATTAGGTGTCCAAACTTGACTTATTGCACCAAAAACTTCAATTGGAGTTGAAAAACCTAAACAAATGGACGTATCATTGGATACGGATATTTGATCTTGGAAGACATTCAGCGTTACAAAAACTGTATCAACTCCGCAAGTATCAGAAATAACTACAGAGAAAGTTGTTGTGTCAAAAATGATTGCCGTTGGATTTGCAATTGTTGCATCATCTAAAACATTTGCTGGTGACCAGAGATAATTTAATCCTCCAAAAGCATCAAATTGATATGGCGTACCTTTACAAATTGTTGGTGGGGGAGTTACACTTCCTGCTTCAAAACTTCCAACTTCCACATCAAAAGAAGTTGAATCTGGAGCTTTACACCCTTCAGAATCTGAAACAACTAATTTTACAATATAACTACCAACTTGAGTGTAAATATGAGAAGGATTTGGATCATTTGATGTAGTTAAATCGCCAAAATCCCAGAAAAAAACATCACCTTCAGTCGAATTATTAAAAAATTGCACCGGATTAGGAATGCAAATAATAAAATTTGGGTCAGTAACGATTGCATTAATTGAATTTAAATCAAATTTAAAGGCTGCTAAATTGCAATTTCCTCCAAAACCAGTATTACCATTTACAGGAGCAACAACTCCTGGTGTACTTACGAATCCATTTGCATTGCCGCCACATGCTGAGCACACAGCATGGTATATCCTGCCATTTTTATCAAAACGAGAAGTACCTCCATCTACATGGTCATCACTTGGTCCTCCCATAAATGTAGCATATTGCAAGGCAGACATATTTGGGTCATAAACCGCAATATAAAAACCATCACCATCTGATGAGGTTTGAAATGCATCAGCTGTTATTGGAAAACCTGAAATATTGGTACTAATAATATCTCCTCCCCAGCCAGAAATGTAAATTTCATAGCAATTTGAAACTAAAAATGCTGTTGGAGAAATACGTTGACTTGATCCTCCAACTTTCGTGTTCCAAATCATTGAAGCTAAATTTACATCAAATTTTCTGATAAATTGTTGTGCATTTGCGTTTCCAAATAATCCTGGGGAAATGGTCATAGCTCCAAAGGTTTGACCGTAAGTATAAACAAAATCATCTATATCAACTTGAACAAAATAACTTTGGTCATAATCGCTTGTTCCAATGTATGTTCCACTTAAAATTGCACTTGTTGCTCCATTAAATCGTGTTAAATATCCATCTGCTTCACCACCAGAATTTGAATTTGTGTGTCCAGCTGGTACATTTAAGTTATTTGACATGGTCCCGCCAGTCATATAAATTTCATTGAGTGAGTTCACCGCTACTGCATTTCCACTATCAATTCCACTTCCGCCATAATAAGTTGAAAAAATCATCGTTGAAAGAGTAGGGTTTAATTTGAATAAAACTGCATCCTGAACACCATTTAATCCAGCTTGACTTGCATTTACAGTTGGAAAATTGCTTGAACGAGTTGAACTTGCAACGATGATACTTCCTGTATTATCTAGAATAATTTCGCCTCTAAAATTATCTCCATAATTAAAAACCAATTCTCCTGCCACAGAGGATGTGCCTAAATTCACTCCGTCATTTCCACTTCCCCCAACATAAGTTGAATTTAACACTGCATTTCCAGCTGGATTAATTTTTATCACATAAATATCGGTTTTACTATATCCTTGACTAGATTCTAAGTTTATTTGACTTCCACCAGCATGGATATTTTGAAATCCTGTTCCATTATTCGGGAAGTTGTTAGATGAGGTTACTCCCATAATAAATAATTCACCAGCAGCATTTGTAATCATCGAATTGGGACATTCATTTCCACTTCCACCAACATAGGTTGAATACAAAAATGCAGTCCCATTTGCATTAAACTTGCTTAATGAGATGTCAAAGCCATCATAACCAATAGCTTCCCCACCACTAAATCCTGATATAAAAAACCCAGGAACTGTTGGGTAGCCGACTCCAAAAACTGTTCCACCTGCAAACAAATTGCCTTGTAAATCGGGAGTAGCTGTGCAACCCCAATTGTCAACTGTTGAACCTGTATAACTTGAAAATGTGATGCTTGGGTCTATGATTAAGGTCTCTATTTGATTGTATCCCTTTGGAAAGTCAAATGAAACGACTTTGTTTTTTAGTTTGAATTTAATTTCAATCTGCGTTTTATTTCCTTTTTTATCAATTGTCCAAGCAATAGGTTTGGAATCTGAAATTGTTCCAAAAGTATGTTCGATGATTAAATTTCCAAGTTTATCTATTTTGATATTTTGAGCACCTGTAATTTCATATTTAATTTTTGAAGCATCTGAGTTAGGTTTTGCTTTAAATGAATACTTTAAGGCACTTTTTTCTGATTCAAAATATAGATCAATTCCATCATAAAATTCTGGGTAAATAACTTTTGAAAGGGAGAAAACATCCGTTTTCCATTTACTATGATCGTTACCTAAAAAATAATTTCTATAAAAAGTAGATTTTTTATCTTCAATGATTTCATGGTTTTCATTTGAACCAATGAAATTCGTTTTTATTACATGTTTTTTGAATTTTTTTTCTTCGCTGGAATTTTCATTTACTTGATCAGATTTCTCATGAGCATGATTATGTGTCAATTCAGAAATATTGTGAAATACGTAAGTGAAAGCATTTTGTTCAATCAACATTTCACCACCTGATAAATCTATTTTATAGTTTATATTTTCATGCCATTGCCCGCGATTTGGATGCATCCAAACCTTATCGTCTTGGGCGTAATAGCCAAAACTGATGAAAAGCAAAAATAGATAAAAGATTTTAAGCATGAACAACAACAATATTTACCTTGTCTATATAACGTAAAGTTAAGATAAAAAGTTGTTTTTTTAAAAATTAATTAAAACATTTTAATTAAAAGTTTCGTTTTTGTGATTTTTGATGAGCCTTAAACAAAAATAAAATGTAAAAAAGCTTATATTTTCAAATCGTTTTACTCGAATCTGAAACCATTTCATTGATTTCTTTCATCTCTTCGTCCGTTAAATAGCGCCATTCTCCAATTGGAACATCTAGTTTGATGTTCATTATTCGAATTCGTTGTAAACTAAAGACATCGTAGCCTAAATATTCGCACATCCGACGAATTTGTCGGTTTAAACCTTGCGTTAAAATAATTCTGAAATCAAATTTATTTATTTGTTCCACAAAACATTGACGTGTCATGGTATCTAAAATAGGAACACCATTTCCCATTTTTTCAATGAAATCTTTTGTTATTGCTCTTGTAACAGAAACAATGTATTCTTTTTCGTGGTTGTTTCTAGCACGTAAAATTTTATTGACAATATCTCCATCATTGGTTAAGAAAATCAAACCTTCACTTGGTTTGTCAAGTCTTCCGATTGGAAAAATCCGACTTGGATAGTTTATGTAATCAATAATGTTATCTGGTTCAACATGTGTATCTGTTGTACATACAATTCCAACTGGTTTGTTGAAAGCGATGTAAACTGGTTTCACTTTTGGTGCTGAAATTAGTTCACCATCAACACGTACTTCATCATTTGGTGAAATTTTTGTTCCCATTTCTGGAACAATTCCATTTAAGGTAACTCTTCCTTGGTCGATTAATTTATCTGCTGCTCTGCGAGAACAATATCCAACTTCACTCAAATATTTATTTATTCTTACTGAATCTTTTTCTTCCATTATTTTTTTGGATATTAAGACAACAAGATTCAAAAGTCAGGACTTAAATCGCTGTCTTGACTTTTGAATCTAATAGTCTTTTGTCTAATGTCTCTAAATCTTTATGTCTTTTACTGTGGTATATCAAATTCTATTTCTGTTTCCCAATTCGCTCTTACTTTTACTTTTTCGGGGAAATGTAAAACTTTTTCCGCTTGTTTTCTTTCAAAAACCGAACTTGGATCCCATTTTAAATTGGAGTTTTTATCTTTAATAATTCTAAATGTGTATTCACCTGGTTCTAGAAGTGGAACAAGAGGAACTTCCTTCAAAGAAACATCTGTTTTTGTTAAAACAACCTTTCCATTTAAAATGAATTCAACGTAGGAATATTCTGGCAAAGAGATTGATTTAAAAAGTAAAGAACCAAATTCTCTCTCTGATTTATTAATAAAGTCGAATTTTAATTTTTCATTTAAAATCGTGTCCTTAAAACTTATCGAACTTGAATTAAATGTAATTGAAATGTTTTTGCTTACTGTATCATTTAATTTGTAAACTAAAGTGTTTTTATCATAAGTAATATTCCCAATTAAAATTGATGAATCGATGTCCATACAAGTGATTAAAGTAGAATCAATTGCCACAATTTGATTGGCAAATAATATCATAAAAGATTTACTTTTTGTAATATCCTTGTTTGAAGGATGAATTTCTGTAAAAGTTGTAGCCTTTTTATTGTCGAGTACATTAAAATTTAAAGTGTCATTTTTTGTCTCTGAATTAGCAATAATTCTAAAGTCTTCTGATGGAATTTCAGGTAATAAAATAGAAATAGAATCAGTTGAATAATAAAATAAGGACGAACTTTCAATTTTTGTTTCCTTTTCAGTTGTTTTTAAAGTAAAATTTGTTTCGTCTAAAGGATAAGTTGCAACAATTTTTATAAGTTTAGGATAAATGTAAGACTTGCTGGTAATCTTTTTCGCTTTAGAATTTAACGAAATTAATAATTGTGTCGAATCAAAAATTGTTGGATTAAGTTCTGATAATCTTAATAGACTATCCTTAAAACCAACTTTTTCAGGTACTTGATAAAGCATGTCTTTGTTTTCGTCGTTGAATGCATAAACTTGAAATGTACCTTCTTTTAGGTAAGTAACGTTGAATACTCCTTTTTCATCCGTCTTCGCAAAATAAAGCGGCTTTGACACATTAATTGTATCAGTTTCTTGATACAAACCAACTAAAACATTTTTTAATTTTTCGCCAGAATAAGCATCAGCAACAATACCTGAATAAGATAATGTGTCTAATTTATCTCCAGTTGAAAAAACATAATGCATCAAACTATCGTTAGATTCAGTTATATCTTGTATTGCAGAGTTGAACGTAATGTGATACGTAGTTTGTTTTTCAAAATCTCCTTCTAAATCTAAAATAACTTTTTTCTTATCTACTTTTGTCGAAATTTTTATTCCTTTCGGAACTATTATTATATTTTCAATTGGGTTGTTTAATTTTATGTATTCGTCAAATTCTATAATTATTCTTTTAGAAGTGAAATTTAAACTTTCATTTGGCGGTTGTATTTCTTTAATAATAGGTGCAATAAAATCTTTCGTTCCACCAGAAATTTCTCCTACTTGAGCGCAAGAATTAAGAATCAATAATATTATTCCAATCGATATGTGGCGAAAATAATTCATGCAAATGTTGAAATCCATGAGCAGATTTCTTCTAAATGAATTTTATCAACTTCATCAAAATCATTTAATTGATCGCTGTCAACATCTAAAACTCCAATTACTGAATTATCTTTTAAGATTGGAACAACGATTTCACTTTTTGATAGCGAGCTACAAGCAATGTGACCAGGGAATTTGTCAACGTCTTCTACTAAAATTGTTTCCTTTTTTTGCCAAGCAGCTCCACAAACGCCTCTTCCCAATGCAATTCTTGTACAAGCAACACTTCCTTGGAAAGGAGCTAAAACCAATTCTTCATTTTTGACCCAATAAAAACCTACCCAGAAAAAGTCAAAAGTTGATTTTAATGCCGCAGAAATATTTGCTAAATTTGCAGTTAGATCTATCTCATCTCCAATCAATGCTTTTAATTGAGGTAAAAGTGAAGTGTATTTTTCAGCTTTTGTTTCTCCTAAAATAAATAAATCTTCCGACATTAAAATTTAATTTAATACAAAGATACATTGAAAATGCTAAAAATTTGTTTTAATTTGTAAAATAATTAAAGAATATTAGAACTTATACATTAAAATTTAACAAGATGAAATATATTTATTTTTCAATATTAGCTTTACTTTTTTCTTGTGGAACAAGAGATACAAAAATCTGTGACTGTCTAGAAGCAGGAGAAAGTTTAAATAAATTTTCTTCAAAAATGATGCTTAAAGACGCTAATTCTGCGGATTTGAAAGAAATGAAAAAACTCAAGGAAAATAAAAGAAGAAAATGTGTTGCTTATGAAACAATGAGTGGAGAAGAAATGCTGAAGTTAAAAGCTAATTGTGAAAATTGATTAAACCTTTTTGTTTAAGGTAGGTCAAAGCTTGAAACCAATAAACTCTAAGAAACATGAAAACACTAATTTTATTGACAATTTGTGTGCTTTTTAGTTCACAATTGTATTCGCAAACGCCAAAAATTTACATTAATTTAGGCACTCACAATGAAATGCAAGGAGAGTTTTATGACACCGATGAAACGGAGTATAACAATGCCGTTTTAGTAATTGATCAGATTTTAAATCATGTAAATACAATCGGTGCCAAATGGAATTTTCAAACCTGTTCAAAGTTTGTGCTTGGTGCCTTGAATTGGGATAATGCTTTTACTTCTTCATCGGATGTCCTTGAAAGAATGTACTTATCAGGAAATGTAGAAATTGACCCAAGAAATAAAACTTTGATGGGATATAATTACAATATTTCTGATGTTTATCATCTATTGGATAGTTGTGGAGTAACTTCAACACATACCGTTGGTGGCTTTTTATGTTATCCTTATGCAAATGAAGATTGGACACAATTTAGACTTCCAAAATTGGGTGCAGTTTATAATCAACCATGGCAAGCAGATATTATTTGGGGTGGTGGAAGTCCAAATCATGTGCAGGATGCCAATAATTATGGGGTTTGGAAACCAAAAGGTGGTGATTCAGATGCTAATTTTTATACGCACGATCCAACAAAAAATTTATGGTTAGTTGGAAATGGT
>CAMBRH010000020.1 GCA_945870115.1 Chitinophaga pinensis
ATTTTATTGGATTCTAAAACAGCTTTTTCAGAAAAAGAACTTTCAATTTCTTGTTTCAAGATTGGAATAAATTCTCTTTTTAATTCTTTATTGTCTCCATCAATTATGACCAATCCATATTCTTTAAATAATTCATTTACAAAAGAAAATGTTGCTTCAGCTAAATTAGTTCCAGCATATTTTTCTAATAAAGCATGAACTTTTGAATCGGGATAATTGGCGAAAAATTGTTTCACTTCAACTTTTAATTCTGAAAAACTATCAAAAGGATATTTTCCAACTGCTCCGCCAAAATCTGATTCCCAAGAAATTTTTCTGTTGAACAAAAAAGTGTGATTTATTTCCTCAAAATCATGATCTTCTGAAGCCATCCAATAAATTGGAACGAAGTTTTTTTCTGGATAAGCTAATTTTAGTTCTTCAGCTAATTTTATGACATGCAGAATTTTATAAATAAAATAAATTGGTCCAGTAAAAATATTTAATTGATGTCCAGTTGTAACTGTAAAAGTAGTTGAGCTTGGAAGTAAATCGATATTTTCTCTTGTTTTTTGCGAAAAATCAACTAAATTGTATTGAGAAATTAACGCTTTATGCAAAACGTTCCTTTTCTCCAGTGAAAAATTGCTTTTCTCTTCGATTTGTTTTTCAAAAGCTTCTAAAGAAAATTCTTTTTGGATTAAATCCTTGAAAAATGATTGATTGTAAGTAAGTTTATTTGAAAATTCACTGAAACAATTCGTGTCATTTCGACGTATTAAAGACTTTTGCATAAACAAAGTTAATAGCATTCTAATAATATTGCAATACATTTTAGTAAAAAATATGTTAACATAATAAATTATAAGTTTTTATGCAAATAATTATGTACCTTTGTCGAATATTTTTGCTCATTAAACGAAAATCTCTACATATACTCTTTTTAGTTAGTTTTACTAATTTACTTTTTTCTCAAGGTGATAATGAGAAGAATGTCTCCGCTTATCTGAAAGATTTACATGTGATTTTTGATTCTGTTTTGGCTCAATCAAATTTTTCTCCTTCAAAAACGGAAAGCGATTCTAGTTTATTGGTTTATTTTTCTGGACTTAAAACGGAAACTGTAAATCAGTTTTCAATGGAAAATTATTATTTAGCACAAGAAAATTTATTAAAAAAAGACAATGGTATAAATTTTACAGTTGAAGGTTTACAAAATTTAAAAGCAAATCCAACGCAAGATTTGGAAGACAATATTTCATTTAGAAGTCGTTTTGGTCTTGGCGCCGAATGGAATATTTTAAAAGGAGGTTATTTGGATTCAAAAAATCAATTGAAAAGTTTGGATATTGACAAGACAATTCAAAGTGAAATTGCAAAACTTCAAAATTCTAAAAAAAATGTTCCTTTAAAAATGAATCAATGTATTTATTGGTTTAATTTTCAAAAAACTACTCTTTTAAATAAACGTGAAAAAATTCTTTCACAGCAAAGTGAAATTATTGAGAAATTGTATTTTGCAAAAAAACTAAACAAAGATTTCTTACTTAAAAATCACACGCGAATTGCAGAAATTAATGGAATGCGCGGAATTTATCAAAGTTACAATGAATATATTTCTCCGCTATTTGACTCTTCCTTTTTGTCCCTTCAAACACCACTTTTTGATTTGAATTATGAAATGTTTCTTGGAAATAAAATTTCTGATGGAAGCGAGCAAAATTCACGAATTGATAGTTTGGGAAAGGTTTTGACTGACAGAATTGAAAATCAAAATAAATGGTTCAATGAAATCCGTTTCAAAACCTACGCTCGATACAATTATTTTGATGTAATTGTTGCAAATCCTACTTCTAGGTCTTTTTTTAGTGCTGGAATTAGTTCGACAATTCCATTGCAATTCAAACACAAAGAACAAAATATTCTTGAAAAAGAGAAGATTTACGAGCAATTAGAAGTTTTAGAACAAACAACTGTAAATAAGCGAATTGAATTGTTAAATGAAGCATATGAATACCGTTATCAGTTAAAGCAGTACATTATTTTTCACCAAAAAAAGATACTTTTAAATGAATCAATTCGTCAAGAAAGGGTTAAAGCAAAATTGTTAGACGCAGATTTTAATCCACTTCACGGTTTGGAATTAATTGACGATTTAATGCAAGTTGACATCGAATTATTGGATTTAAAACAAAATTTGTACATCAAATTATTGAAAATGCACGAAAAAATGCAAGGAATTGAAATGAATCAATTAATTGTTCCGCTTTTTTTGCCAAATTATTTCAATTTTGAAGACGAAACAAATCGCACGGTTTATATTTGGTCGAAAACTTTTGAAAAACATTCAGTTGCTTTTTTGAGTGAATATATTGCTTACAATCAATTTGATGAAGTGGAAATTGCTGTTACTGAAAAAGATGAGTTTTTGGTTCAGAAAATTAAATTGATGGAAGATTTGCATTCAAAGGGAATTAAAATTCATTTGATGTTTGGACAAAATAACATGCTTGATTCTAAAAAGGTAAGTTCTGAAATGAAAGATATTTTAGAACAGTTTCCAATGAAATTAATTACTGGAATTCATTTAGACATTGAGCCTCATACGCGTCCAAATTGGAAAATTAATCAAGAAGAAGAAAAAATTAAGTATTTTAATCTTCTAAAGGAAACTAAAACGATAGCTCTTACGTATAAAATTAAGTTATCAATCGATTTGCCTTTGAGTTTAGATTCAACATATACCAATGAATTAATGAAATCTGCTGATTTTGTTCGCTTTATGTGTTATGAAAATATCAAAGAAGAATATTTATTAAGGAAACTGAATCCTTATTTAAATAAAAAAGATTCGATTTCTATTTCACTTCGAACAGAAGATTTTTTATCGAGAAATGAAATGGAAGAATTTGCTAAGAAATTGAATAAATCTTCGGGAATAAATACGTTTAATTACCATGATTTGAACCGTTTAATTGAATTAGACAAAAAAACCTTGGAACAAAATGAAGAACATTAGTTTTAAGAGGAATGAGTCTAAATTACGAGGTTTAGAAATTCAAAAAGAGGCGAAAACAAAAAAACCTAGAAATTGGGATAGAATAATCTATTTTATCATATTAATTTTTTTAGCATTTTTCTTGGTTAAATATTTAATAAAATCAAATTTCTATATCGAGGCTGATGGTCAAATTCTATTTGATAACATTGAAATCAGAAATACTAGTGATTGTCGAGTTGCCAATTTTTACGTAGAAGAAGGCGATGAGGTTTGTATTGGCGATACATTATTTTCTTACATTCCAGATAAACCAACAGGTTTTTTCAATAGTTTTGGATCGTATGAATTTGCGATGAATCAGAAAAAACAGGGAGATGTTTCCTGGTCTGAAAAAGAAGTTTTTCAGGTGCAAGAAGACGTAAAATTGAATTCATTTTTAATTAAGGAAAAATTAAAAATGAAAAAATTATACGAAAATGAATTGGAACGCATTCGCAATGAAGTTATGTTGGATGTTTTGCCGAGAAATCGCTTGGATGATCAAATTTCAAAAATCAATCAAGTAAATTACGAGATTGAAACGTTGAGAGGAAAAAATGCTTTGCTAAATTCTAGCTTGGCTCAATTGGCAAAAATGAAACGCGATGTAAGTTCAAATGCAACGGGAGATGGGTCAAATAATGGTTTAGCAAATGCAAATTTAGATGCAAATGGAAACATCATTTTTTATTCTCCAATTGAAGGAACAATAACAAATATTCTAAAAAATCAATTTGAAGTTGCGCTAAAAGAAGAAGTTATTTTGTCAATTCACCGACCTCAAAATGTTTATATCAAAGGATTTTTCAGGCAAGAAGATTTGAAATCATTAACCATAAATGATTTTGTGAATTTGGAGTTCCCAGATGGGTCTTCTGGAACAGGAATTATTAAACGCTTTTATTTTACAACTTATCAATTGCCAGAAGAATTTCAGAAAAAATACGAACCTACGACGCGTTCTTTGTCAGCAGATATTTATCCAGCATCAGACGAAGATCTTAAAAAATGGCGAACTTATTGGAAAATGGGTGTGAAAATTACTAAATCAAAATTCTGATGGCTCTAGAGAATGTAAAAATTAATGCTTCCAGCGGAACAATTGAGTATTTGAATACCAAATACATTTATGTTTCACAAAGCCGTGATCTGAAAATTGATCGCTCAGTTTCTTATGCAGGAATTATTATTGATGGAAAAAACCTAGATTTTACAAAAATGGTTGTAAAAAGAATTAGGGGAAATCAAAACTCTGAAATTTATTTAAAACCAATTATTATTTTAAATGGAAACGCACACAGAGATGTTTTTATTAAAAATTTAATCGATGGTGTAATTTTTTCCTTTGATCAAATACCATTAATTAATGAACATGTTTCTGAAATAAATAATTTAAGTAAAGAAATCACCATCATAAATTCAATTTCTTTTGAAGCAATGATTGTTTCTAAATTACTTTATTTCATGTTCACACGAAATTTAAAGATGTTGGAACCCGTTCCTTACGCTTTATCAAATACAAATTATTCTTTTCCGTTTTTAGCTTGTAATTTTAGTGATTTTGAAGAGTTTCAAGTGCTGGAAATGTTGGAAATTGCAACGCAAGAAGGCTTGTTTAAACACAAGTTTTTAGACCGAATTTATTTGTGTTCTAACTGCAAATCCTCTCATTTAAGTTTTCGGGAAGCTTGTCCAAAATGCGGCTCTTCCCACACCGATACTTTTGATATCGTGCACCATTTTCCATGTGCTTATGTTGGACCAATTACTGATTTTACAAACGATATTGACGATCAATTAAACTGTCCAAAATGTTCTAAAAAACTAAAACACATTGGAGTTGATTACGATAAACCATCGGTTTTGCATCAATGTAAAAATTGCGACAATCGTTTTCAAGATTTTCATGTCAAAGCAAAATGCATGAGTTGTACTTTTGATAATCCAGTTGAAACATTGGTAGACAAGGAAATTAACGAATATACATTGACCAAAAAAGGAGAAAGTTACGCGCTTCAAGGATATGTTTCTACTCCAAAAGACATAGAAGATATTATTGGGACAGTTAAATTCGATACGTTTAAAACTGTTTGCAGGTATGAAGTTGAGCGATTGAGACAAACAGAGGGAAGTTCTAATATTGTTGCAATAAATATAGTTAATGCGGGACAATTTTATGCAAAAGTTGGAAGTAATGCGCAGCAAATGTTATTAAAAGATTTGGTTGGAGAAATTCGTTCTTCCATTCGTTCTTCTGACATGATTACTTTTTATTCTTCGTCTGTAATTTTAGTTACGATGTTTGAAATACCAACAAAAATTTCACAAAGAATTATGGATGATGTTTTGAAATTACTCGAAAAATTAATTCAAAATAATTTCAAAGATTTAGTCATTGAAATAAAGTCAAATGTACATCAATTGAACTATAATTTGTCTTCTGAATTGCAAATAAATCAATTAATTGGTATGTAAATGACTGGTTTAGATGAGTTTTTTGATTACGTAAATTCATTAGGTGCTGAAAGATTCACTCGAATTTTTTGGTTTTTCGTCTTTTTTGAATTGTTTAGATACATGGTTATTGATTTAGTTGTGCTTACAATTGCAAAAATATTGAAAGTTTTAAATAGAAAAAAAACGCAAGAAGCTTTAAATAGATTTTACCTAGAACAACCTTTAGTTTCAATCATTATTCCCGGTAAAAATGAAGGAAAACACATTTTTAAATTAGTCAAATCTTTAAGAGAACAAAATTATAAAAATGTAGAAATAATTGTTGTTGATGACGGTTCTGATGATGATACTCCTACTATTGGTCGTGATATGGAACGTAATGGTTTCATCGATAAATTTGTTAGAAATGAATTTCGTGGAGGAAAAGCTTCTGCTGCAAATTTGGCTTTGAGATTAACAAATGGTAAATTTATCGTACACCTTGATGCCGATTGCAGTTATAATTACGATGCAATTCAACAAATAATTTTGCCATTTTACATGGATTCAAAAATCGGCGGAGTAGGAGGAAACGTAATGGTTCGTAATTATAAAAAATCCTTAGCTGCTACTCTGCAAGCGATTGAATATTATGACACGATTTCTATTGGAAGAGTAGTTGTTTCACAATTAGGGATTTATAGAATTATTTCTGGTGCATTTGGAGCTTTTCGTGCAGATGCTATGAGTCAAATTCAAGGATGGGATATTGGTCCTGGTTTGGATGGTGATATCAGTGTAAAAATCAGAAAAATGGGATACAAAGTGAAATTTGCCTCGGATGCCGTTTGTTTAACAAATGCTCCAGATACGTTCAGAAAATTAGCAAAGCAAAGACTTCGTTGGGATAAAAGTTTGATTCGTTTTAGAGTTAGAAAACACCGTGATGTTTTTTATCCGAGCCAACATTTTAATTTTTCCAGTTTTTTCTCTTTTCTTGAAAATATTACTTATAATATTGTTTTAAATGTGAAGTGGTACATCTATTTTATAGATATGGTTTTTAATTTTCCACATGAATTGTCTTTTATTTTAACAATGAATTTTTTCCTTTACACCTGTACTAATTACTTTAAATTTTTGGTTTTCTCCTTGTATAGAACTGAAAAAAACACCTCAATTTCTTACTTTTTAGCATATATTCCCTTAATGGTAATCTATTTTGGATATTATTTGAGAATTGTAAGATCGATAGCTTACATTCAAGAGTTTTTCTTTAAAAAATCGTACGATGATCCTTGGAATCCACCTAAAACCTCAAAATATGCGAAGGAATTGGGCTTGTAATGAAGGTACAAAAATTTCGTATTAAAAAAATATAGTTTAATTTGAACCCATAATTTTTTAATGTGTTTTTGTTCATTGTATGTAAATGTTTACAGTATTCTAATTCTTATAAAATTGTCTTATGGAAAATTTGAAATTTAGTCTTTTAGTATTAATGATGTTTTGTGTAATTTCTTTGCATTCACAAGTATTTAAACCTTTTCAAGAAGGTTCATTCTGGGGAATAAAAATGAAGGATTCAATTTATTTAGCTGCAAATTTTGATGAAATTTATCAGGATAAAACCAATAAAAATCTTTTGCACACTAAAAAAAATGGATTATACGGTATTTTTGAGTTTGAATATAAACCAAAAGAAATAAAACCAATAAGTCAAGTTGAATTAAAATATGCTGGTTTGGCCAGATTTGAAATGTATTATTATGAAAAATATTACCAATACATTGATTCTAAAGGCAATAAATTGTTTATTAGTTGGAGTTCAAAATTTAACCTAAAATGCAACCCGGAAACATTGTTTGCTCAAAAAAAAGGTAAATTCTTTTATTTATATGGTTTAGATTCAATAGGAAGTAAAAATAAAGCGCTTAAAAGTTTAGATTCAAAATTTTTGTATTTGGAACAAACGAGATTTAAGTTAACCTTTATTGCACAAAGTTTGAATAAAAAATTTGGCTTAATAAATTGCCTTGGAGACACACTTCTTCCTTTTGAATATTCTTCTTTAGATTTTTTTGATTATGATGGAGATGGTAACCATCATATTTTATTAGGTGTTGATAAGAAAAAAGTGTTATTTAATTTTACCTTAAAGAAAATTCAACCATATTATTTTGATGAAATTGAGAAATTAAGTCCCTCAAGTTATTCAAATCTTTTTATCACCAAATCTAATGGGAAATACGGATTGTTTTGCATAGATGATGGTTTTGATGTATTTCCAAATGAATTTGAGAAAATTTTTATCGTTAACAAAGATAAATCTGATTATTATAAATATATCATTGGTTTTAAAAATAGCAAATATTATGCACTGACCTTGAAAGGTTTATTTTTAAATAAAAGCAATTTACCTTTTCAATTAAAAGAATATGATTTTATTCAAAATAATTTTGGTTTAATAAAAAATGGAGACAATTATGATTTTTATCAGCTAAAAGATCACACTTTTGTAAAGTCCATGAATCAAAACGTAGTAGATTTAAATGAGAAATAATACTTTAAGTTACAATTTGTTTTAAATCTTAATTCCCAGCAATTGTTACGAATCCTTGATATTCATACGGTTTACCGTTTTTTAATTCGCCAGACAATAAAATAAAATAAACTCCATCAGTACATTTCTTTTGTGTTTGTAAATCTATTCCGTTCCATAAATACAAAGGTTTTTCTGCATTTTTTGTCCCTTCGGAAACACTAATTCCCCATCTGTTTAAGATTGTTACATTAAAATTTTTGAAATTATCACTGAATAAGTTTAAAATAGAATTTGTTGTTTCTCCTCCAGGATTTGTGATAATGTTTGGAACAATCACTTCAATATTATCTAATTCTATTGTTTTAATAATCGTATCAGAACATAATCCGTTAAAAGCTATTAATTGCACTATATTACTATTTTCTGTTGGAAAGAAAATAGGATTTTCTATAGTCGATTGTTCAGTTTGATTAATAAGCCAATCTAAATTTGAATAATTCAAAGATTCATTTGTCAATTGAACCGAATATCCACTGGAAATTTCACTTATTTCGTATGAAAATAATGCTGTCGGATTTTCTAAAACATGAATGACGTTTGCAAAATTGTAAGAATTTGTGCAATTATCAGCAGAAATAATCGTGATTTGAAAACTGTAATCTCCGACGGAATCATTTATGTAATTTACTTGATTTTGATTTAAAAAAGTTGTTCCGTCACTAAAAGTCCAAGTTAAATTTGAATTTAATTGATTTGGAATTGCATCTAATATAAAATTTCCCGGTACACAGGCACTTGAATCAAAGGGTAAAAGATCTAAAGTTGGAGTTGGTAAAATAGAAATTACAACGCTATCTCGGTATTTACATTGAGGAATATTACTCACTTCACACCAATATAAGCCCGCTGTAGATACTTGCTTTGTTGCACTAGTACTTCCATTTTCCCATAAGTAAGTATTCCAAATACTGTTGTTCACATCTTTTAAAAGCATGTTCTGACCTTGACAAAAGCTAGAATCAATACCTAAACTTATTGGAAGTGAATTGTCATAAGTTAAATTAAAAGTTGACTCATAATTTTTATTATTAAATTCAACATGTAACTCATAAACTCCATTTTCATTTGCAAAAAAACTAGTATCAGTTAATGGAAATCCCAAAGTATTATTCCAGTAAAGTAAAGAGTCATCTGATGGAGAATTCCAATAATATTCTGTCAAATTTTCATGAAAATAGTTTACTAAAGCAGAATCATTGTAACAAACAATTTGGTCTGGAAGTTCAATCATCAATTTTGGAAAACAAATTTGGTGTAAGTTTGTCATTCCACCTGTTGAGGCTGTAAATCCCCATATAACCTGAGAATTCCCATTAAATACTGTGTTAATTATATCTTGATTGAAAGTAAACCGCAAATTTCCATCAAAATACATGGATAAATTTTGTGTAACAGGATCCCAAACGATTCGTGAATTATGAAAATTATTATCCTCAATATTAGAATTGTTAGGTAAAAGTGAAATTGCTGGAACTGCCGGTGGATTTGTTACATTTGCATTGATAACTAATTGTGTATGATCTTCTTGTATGTCGAAATATTCATTATTGAAAAATGAGTCAAATTCGATTGCAATTGAAGGAAAAATTCCTTGTGTTCCATTAGCAGTTCCATAACCTAAAGCACCACCTTCTTCACCGTAAGTATTGGAGTTTGGATCTCTTAACAAGAATGAGAATCCATCCGCACCTCCATCATTGGCTCCTATAAACATGCAAAAGGTTGCATCAAATGCTAGATTCAAATCGATGGTATCTAAATCCCAAACTGCTCCTTGTTGCCAATTTGTATTTTCGGTTAATGTAAAACAAGCTTCTGCGTCTACACAATTAATATTTGGAATGGTGGGCACATTATAAGCGCCGCCAATCGTCTGAAAAGGCTGACAAATCGATATGCTTGAATTTATTAGAAAAGCAAATATTGCAATTATTTTTTTAGATTTCATCATGATTTTATATATTGTCATATTGACACTTAGCGCCACAAATATATTAAAAATTTGGCATAATATTAAATTTGTTTATATTTTTTTTTAGTTGTTAACAAAATCGTTTCTATGTAGCCAAGATTTGTATTCATCGTTCATAATTCCTTACTCATAATTGTTTTAATTATATTTTTAAAATTAAGTATTGCCATTAAAAGAAATAATATTATTTTTACAGCCTATTTTTGGCTCACTTATGGTAAATTCAAATTATGGGGATTACTTCCCGCTTGTAATTCAGGCAGTTGTAGCTTTAGGCTTCGTTGTGTCAACTTTGATTGCAACGCATTATCTTGGTCCTAAATTAAAATCTAAAACTAAAAATGCAAACTGGGAATGTGGAATCGAATCCGATGGTGATGCTCGTTTTCCTGTTTCTATTCGTTATTTCATGACTGCTATTCTTTTCGTTTTATTTGATGTAGAGGTGATTTTTTTCTACCCTTACGCAGTAAATTTTAAAGCCTTAGAACTAGAAGGACTTTTAGCTGTTATTATGTTTGTAGCCTTTTTCTTAATAGGCTTTTTATATGTTTACAAAAAAGGTGCATTAGAATGGGAAAAATAGAAGATTTACAAACAATCAACGGAGAAGGTTATCAACTTTCTCGCTTAGAGCATGTTCTTGCAACAGCAAGAGCAAATTCAGTTTGGCCTTTGCCTTTCGCAACTTCATGTTGTGGTATCGAATACATGGCTACTATGGGAAGTAATTATGATTTAGCTCGTTTTGGGATGGAAAGAATGTCATTTTCTCCTCGTCAAGCGGATTTATTAATAGTTGCTGGAACAATCTCCAAAAAATTAGGACCAATCTTGAAAAAAGTTTACGAACAAATGGCTGAACCAAAATGGGTTCTTTCAGTTGGTGCCTGTGCTTCATCAGGAGGGATTTTTGATACGTACTCAGTTTTACAAGGAATTGATAGAATAATTCCTGTTGATGTTTATGTACCAGGGTGCCCACCGCGTCCAGAACAAATTATTGATGGAATTATCAGAATTCACGAATTAGTGAAAAATGAACCTTTGAGAAGAAGGTATTCTGAAGAATATAAACATTTGTTGCACGACCATAATATTGAAACAAATGAGTGATTTTACATTAAATAATGAAACAGTTTTAGAAAGAATTTCTGCTCATTTTGGTGATGCAATTCTTTCTAGCGAAACTCCATATGATTTACTTACTTTAGTTGTTGAACCAACTAGAGTGCACGATTTAATCAAATTCTTAAAAGAAGATGAAGCACTTCAAATCTCTTTTTTAACTTTATTAGGTGGAATTCATTTTCCAGATAATAAAGGAAAAGAATTAGGCGTAAATTATCATTTACATAGTTTAATTCACAATTTCAGAATTAGATTGAAGATTTATTTTTCAATTGAAAATCCTGAAGTTGACTCGATTGTAGATTTATATGTTGGTGCTAACTGGCAAGAAAGAGAAACTTATGACTTTTTTGGAATTACTTTCAAAGGTCATCCAAATATGACAAGAATTTTAAACGAAGACGATATGGATTATTTCCCAATGAGAAAAGAATATCATTTGGAAGATGCAACGCGTGAAGATAAAGATGATCGCTTCTTCGGAAGATAAATTGAGGAATTATGAGTAATTGGATCGAAGAAGAAAAATCATCGCTTTTGAAAAGCAATCAAAATGAAAAACCTCAATTGTCTAAAGAAACAATTGATGGAGATATTGCAACCCTAAACTTAGGGCCAACTCACCCTGCAACACACGGTATTTTTCAAAATATCTTGCGCGTTGATGGTGAGAAAATTTTGTCATCCGAACAAACTGTAGGGTACATTCACCGTGCATTTGAAAAATTGGCTGAAAGAAGACCTTTTAATCAAATCACACCAATCACTGACAGATTAAACTATTGTTCTTCACCAATCAATAATATTGGTTGGGAAATGACAGTTGAAAAATTAATTCAAGCTGAAATTCCAAAACGTGTTGATTATATGCGTGTTATCATCATGGAATTGGCTCGTATTGCAGATCATTTGGTTTGTAATTCAGTTGTTGGTGTTGATACTGGTGCTTTAACTGGTTTTACTTACGTTTTTCAAGAAAGAGAAAAAATCTACGAACTTTTTGAAGAAGTTTGTGGTGCTCGTTTAACAACAAATATTGGAAGAATTGGAGGTTTTGAAAGAGATTTCTCACCGACGTTTCACTATAAATTAAAAGAATTTTTAAGAACTTTCCCAAAAGTTTTTAATGAATTTGATTCTTTACTAGCAAGAAACAGAATTTTCATGGATAGAACCATGAAAGCTGGACCAATTTCTGGTGAAAGAGCATTGGAATATGGTTTTGTAGGTCCAAATTTAAGAGCCGCAGGAATTGATTACGATGTTCGTTCAATGAATCCTTATAGTTCTTATCAAGATTTTGATTTTATTATTCCTGTTGGGGTTAATGGAGATACTTACGACCGTTTCATGGTTCGTCAAGAAGAAATCCGCCAAAGTTTAAGAATTATCGAACAAGCTGCGAAAAACATTCCAGAAGGAAGTTTCAAAGCTGATTTACCTGATTTTTACCTTCCTCCAAAAGAGAAAGTTTACAATAACATGGAAGCATTAATTTATCACTTTAAAATCGTGATGGGTGAAACGCCAATTCCAGCGGGAGAAGTTTACCACAGCGTTGAAGGTGGAAATGGAGAATTAGGATATTATTTAGTAAGTGACGGTGGTAGAACACCTTACAGACTTCAATTCAGAAGACCTTGTTTTATTTACTACCAAGCATATCCAGAAATGATTACTGGTTCAACTATTAGTGATGCAGTTTTGACTTTAAGTAGTTTAAATGTAATTGCAGGAGAACTAGACGCTTAGAAAGTTAAGAGTGAAAAATGAAAAGTGAAAAATAAAATTCAAGCAAACTTTGCGTCTTAGCGACTTTGCGAGAAAAATTAATTAATAAAAAATGAGTTCACACGTACATATTCCAATATCTGAAAGACATAGCGAAAAGCCCGTTTTCAGTCCTGAAAAAATGGCTGAGGTTCAACGTGTCATTAATGAGTATCCTGAAGGGAAATCAAAAAGTGCTGTTATTCGTATTTTGCATTTTGCTGAAGACGAATTTGGTGGATGGTTAAGCATTGAAACAATGGATTATGTTGCAGAAATTCTAAATATCGAGCCAATCGAAGTTTATGAAGTTGCAACTTTTTATACGATGTTTAATGTTGAACCAATTGGAAAATATGTTTTCGAAGTTTGTCGAACAGGACCATGTATGTTGGTTGGAAGCGACAATACTATCGAGTATATTGAGAATAAATTAGATATTAAAGTTGGTGAAACAACTAAAGATAAAATGTTTACTTTAAAAACGGCTGAATGTCTTGGAGCATGTGGTTACGGACCAATGTTACAATGTGGAAAAAAATACCACGAGCATTTAACGAAAGAAAAAGTAGATACATTAATTGATGCTTACAGAGCGGGTAATACAAATATTGAAATCTAATGGGAAGAAGATTGTTGTTAGAACACGATGCTGTTCCAGGAATAGAAACGTTTGATGTTTATAGAAAACACGGTGGTTACCGTTCTGTTGAAAAAGCATTAAAAACGATGTCGCCACAAGAAGTTGTTGAACAAGTTCAACTTGCTGGTTTGAGAGGACGTGGTGGTGCAGGATTTCCTACAGGAATGAAATGGTCTTTCTTGGCTAAACCAGAAGGCGTTCCAAGATATTTATTATGCAATGCAGATGAATCTGAGCCAGGAACTTTCAAAGATCGCTACTTGATGGAAAAAATTCCTCATTTATTGATTGAAGGAATGATAACTTCAAGTTACGCTTTAGGATGTAATTTGTCTTTCATCTATATTCGTGGAGAATATATGTGGATTTTAGAAATTCTTGAAAAGGCAATCGCTGAAGCTTATGCCAAAGGATTTTTAGGAAAAAATATTTTAGGTTCTGGTTTTGATTTAGATTTACGTGTTGCTCCAGGTGGAGGTGCATATATTTGTGGAGAAGAAACTGCATTGATTGAATCTTTAGAAGGAAAACGTGGAAATCCTAGAATTAAGCCACCATTTCCAGCTGTTAAAGGTTTGTGGGGATGTCCAACCGTTGTTAATAATGTTGAAAGTTTAGCTGCTGTCGTTCCAATTGTGAATGACGGTGGAGAAGAATATGCAAAAATTGGTGTTGGAAAAAGTACTGGTACTAAATTAATTTCTGCTTGTGGAAACTTGGCTCGTCCAGGTGTTTATGAGATTGAAATGGGAATGACTGTTGAAGAATTTATTTACGGAGACGATTGGTGTCGAGGAATTGCAAATGGTAAAAAGTTAAAAGCTTTTGTTCCAGGAGGTTCGTCAGTTCCAATTTTGCCACATTATTTAGTTACTAAAACCGCTGCCGGAGATGACCGTATCATGAGTTACGAAGGTTTGTCTGAAGGTGGTTTCGCAACTGGTTCAATGCTTGGTTCAGGAGGATTTATCGTTTTCGATGAAGATCAATGTATCGTTAGAAATACATGGAATTTTGCTCGTTTTTACGCGCATGAATCTTGTGGACAATGTTCTCCTTGTCGTGAAGGAACAGCTTGGATGGAAAAAGTACTACACAGACTTGAAAATGGTCAAGGAAATATGCGTGACATTGATTTGTTAGCTGAAATCAACAAAAAAATTGAAGGAAATACAATTTGTCCACTTGGAGATGCTGCTGCTTGGCCAGTTGCTGCTGCAATTCGTCACTTTAGAGATGAATTTGAATGGCATGTAAATCAGCCAATTGAATCACAAAAAAGAAATTATGGGCTTTCGAAAGAAATTTCGTTTGCTACTAACATATAACAAAAATACTTTGCGAAATTTGCGATATCTTTTGCGAACTTTGCGTTTAAATAAAACAAACGAATTATGGTAAAAGTAACCATTGACGATAAAACAATTGAAGTAGAACCAGGAACAACCATTCTTAGTGCTGCTCGTCAAATTGGAGGAGAAGTAGTTCCGCCAGCTATGTGTTTTTACAGTAAATTACCAGGAACTGGAGGTAAATGTAGAACATGTTTAGTTGAGGTTTCACAAGGTTCTGAAAAAGATCCTCGTCCAATGCCAAAATTAGTTGCATCTTGCTCTACTCCAGTTATGGATGGAATGGTTGTGAAAAATACTACCAGCGAAAAAGTAAAAGTTGGTCGCGGTGCTGTTGTTGAATTTTTATTGATAAATCATCCTTTGGATTGTCCTGTTTGTGATCAAGCGGGAGAATGTCATTTACAAGATTTAGGTTTTGAAAATGGAGGAGAAGGTACTCGTTACGAAGAAGAAAAAAGAACGTTTGATCCAGTTGACATAGGAAATAAGATTAAATTACACATGAACCGTTGCATCTTATGCTATAGATGTGTTGCAGTTGCTAATCAATTAACTGACAAAAGAGTTCATGGCGTATTGGGTCGTGGAGAACATGCAGAAATTAGCACTTATATTGAAAAAGCAATTGATAACGATTTCTCAGGAAATATGATTGATGTTTGTCCAGTTGGTGCTTTAACAGATAAAACTTTCCGTTTTAAAAGTCGTGTTTGGTTCTTGAAACCAATGGAAGCTTCTTGCGAATGTACTAAATGTTCAGGTAAAACGGTTGTTTGGATGTTTGGTAATGAAATTATGCGAGTTACTGCTCGAAAAGATCAATACGGTGAAGTCGAAGATCAGGATGGAAAAACTGGTTGGATTTGCAACGATTGTCGTTTTGAGAAAAAAGACATTTCAAAATGGAATATAATCGGACCTAGAAAAATTAACAGGCATTCTGTGATTTCACAAGGAAATTATACAAGTCCGAGACAAACTATTAAAAAATTAAATTAATACAGGAATGTTAGAAAAACTAATTTTAGTTGGTATAATCTTTACTATTTCTTTAGTAATAGCGATGTATGCAACTTATTTTGAACGAAAAGTTGCGGCTTGGTTTCAAGATCGAATCGGACCAGATAGAGCTGGACCATTTGGTTTGTTGCAACCGCTTGCTGATGGTGTTAAAATGTTCTTGAAAGAAGATTTTATTCCTAGAAATTCAGATAAATGGCTTTTTATTATGGGGCCAGGAATTGCGATGTTTACTTCTTTGATGACAAGTACAATTATTCCTTGGGGACCAGATATTGTTACAGCTAGTGGGAATATTGTTCTTCAAGTTGCTGATTTTGACATAGGAATCTTATTCATTTTAGGTGTTGTTTCTGTTGGAGTTTATGGAATCATGATTGGTGGTTGGGCTTCAAATAATAAGTTTTCTCTTTTTGGAGCAATTCGTGCTTCTTCCCAAATGATTTCTTACGAACTTGCAATGGGAATTTCTGTGATTACGATTGTAATGATGACAGGAAGTTTGAGCTTACGAGATATCACTGAAGCACAACATGGAATGAATTGGAATATTTTTTATCAGCCACTTGCTTTTGTAATCTTTTTTGTTTGTTCATTAGCAGAATTAAATCGTGCTCCTTTCGATTTGGCTGAATGTGAAAGTGAATTAATTGGAGGTTACCATACAGAATATGGTTCTATGAAACTTGGTTTTTTCCTATTTGCTGAGTATGTTGGAATGTTTATTTCTTCTGCAGTAATCTCAATTTTGTTCTTTGGAGGTTACAATTTCCCAGGAATGGATATGGTAGAAGGAAATACCTTAGCTGTGTTAGGCGTTGTTGCATTATTTGTTAAAATATTCTTCTTCATATTTGTAATTATGTGGATTCGTTGGACTTTACCTCGTTTCCGTTTTGACCAATTAATGCACTTAGGCTGGAAAACATTAATTCCTTTAGCTTTAATTAATTTATTAGTAACAGGATTAGTGATTGCTTTTACAAGCGGTTGGTTTAATTAATATTTTAGAATTAAAAATATGCAAAGTCTATCAAATAGAAGTAAAGTAGTTTCAGATAAACCAATGACGTTTATGGAAAAACTATATTTACCTGCGATTTTAGGAGGAATGTGGATTACATTTACACATTTATTCAGAAAACACAATACCTTAAAATATCCTGAACAAACAAAAGCTTTTGCTCCAGTTTACAGAGGAATGCACGTTTTAAAACGCGATGAACAAGGTCGTGAAAATTGCACTGCGTGCGGTTTATGCGCTGTTGCTTGTCCTGCGGAAGCAATTACAATGGTTGCAAACGAACGTGAAAAAGGTGAAGAACATTTATACCGTGAAGAAAAATACGCAGAAATATATGAAATTAATATGTTGCGTTGCATTTTTTGTGGCTTGTGCGAAGAGGCTTGTCCAAAAGAAGCAATTTTTTTAACAGACAGACTTGTTCCTACAGAATATGAAAGAGCAGATTTCATTTACGGAAAAGATAAATTAGTAGAGTCTATGGATTATCGTATTGATATTACAGACAGACAAAGTACAGGTAAAAGAACAGAAAAATGAGTATAGAAATATTAGTTTATATCCTTGGAGGTTTAACTGTAGGTTCTGCCTTAATGGTAGTTTTAAGTAAACATCCAATAAGAAGTGTCATGTATTTGATTTTGACTTTCTTTTTAATCTCAGCAAATTACATCATGTTAAATGCTCAGTTTGTTGCAATCGTAAATATGATGGTTTATGCCGGTGCGATTATGGTTTTGTTCTTATTCGTCTTAATGTTATTAAACTTAAGTAAAGAAAATGAGCCAAAATCTTCGCTTTTGGTAAAAATCGCTTCAGCATTGGCTGGTGGATCTTTGTTACTTGTTTTAGTTGCAGCGATTAAAGATATAGTTGTTTTACAAGTTGCTGAAAAAGTAACGGATAACGCATCTGGATTGGTTCAGAACTTAGGACATTTATTGTTTACAAAATATGTTCTTCCTTTTGAAGTTTCATCAATATTGTTTATCGCAGCAATCGTTGGAGCAGTTTTATTAGCAAAAAGAGAATCACAAATAATCGAGTAATATGATTTTAGCAACAGTTTTTGAATCTGGCGTATCGATTCAGTTTTATTTAATTCTCGCAACAGTACTTTTTGTTATTGGTGCTTTGGGAGTTATGACGCGTCGAAATTCAATCATCTTATTGATGTGTATTGAATTAATGTTAAATGCAGCTAATTTACTTTTAGTAGCATTTTCTTCCTATTTTGGAAAAGCAGATGGTCAAATATTTGTATTTTTTATCATGGTTGTAGCTGCTGCTGAAGCTACTGTCGGCTTATCAATTTTGGTAATGGCCTACAGAAATGCTCGTACAGTTGACGTTGGAATTTTTAATAAATTAAAAGGGTAAAAAATGACAATAGAAACAATCATATTAAGCATTTTAGCACTTCCATTACTTGGAGCTTTAATCAATGGGATTTTTGGGAAAAACCTTCCTAAGAAAATTGTTGGTACTATCGCGACAGTTGTAATGTTTGCTTCTTTTGGACTAGCTATTACGGCTTTTTCATCTTTACATGAAATGAAAATTGTTCATTTGTATCAATTTCTAAATTTCGAAAGTTTTCATTTAAATTTCAGTCTGCAAGTGGATTCACTTTCTATTTGGATGACTTTAATTGTAACTGGTGTAGGTTCATTGATTCACTTATTTTCTATGGGATATATGAGTCACGACAAAGGATATTACAAATTCTTTACTTACTTAAATATTTTTATCTTCTCCATGTTGATTTTGATTTTAGGAAGTAATTATTTCATGTTATTCTTTGGTTGGGAAGGTGTTGGAATTTGTTCTTACTTATTAATCGGTTTTCACTTCAGTGATGAGAAAAAAGGACTTTTAAACAGTGTTGCTGCAAGAAAAGCTTTCATTATGAACCGTATCGGAGATTTAGGTTTATTGATTGGTTTATTCTTGATTTTAGCTCAATTCGGAACATTGGAATACAGAGAATTAGCACAAATGATTTTAGTTGAAGGAATAAACCCAACAACTTGGATGATGTTTGGAATTACTTTCTGCTTGTTTATTGGTGCAACAGGAAAATCCGCACAAATCCCATTATTTACTTGGCTTCCAGATGCAATGGCGGGACCAACTCCTGTGTCAGCTTTAATTCACGCTGCAACAATGGTAACTGCTGGTATTTTCTTGGTTGTTCGTTCAAACTTCTTGTTTGAATTAGCTCCAATGACACAAGATATTATGCTTTATGTTGGTTTAGCGACTTCTTTAGTTGCTGCTTTTATTGCTATGAGACAAAACGATATCAAAAAAGTATTGGCTTACTCAACTGTTTCTCAATTAGGATTTATATTTGTTTCTCTTGGAATGGGTGGTTATACCGCCGCAATTTTCCACGTTACAACACACGCATTTTTCAAAGCACTTTTATTCTTAGGTTCAGGTTCAGTAATTCATGCAATGTCTGACGAACAAGATATTCGTCAAATGGGTGGTTTGAAAAAATACATTCCAATTACACACATCACATTTTTAATTGGAACTTTAGCAATCGCTGGTTTTCCTTTTCTTTCTGGATTTTTCTCTAAAGATGAAATCTTAGCGCACGCTTTACATCACAACATCATAATTTATATTTTATTAGCTTTCAGTGCTTTATTGACTGCGATTTATATGTTTAGATTGTATTTTGTTGTTTTCTACGGAAAATTCAGAGGTTCAGATGAAGTGAAACATCATTT
>CAMBRH010000021.1 GCA_945870115.1 Chitinophaga pinensis
GAAAATTGTTATTTTTTTAAGTTTTTTTATTAATATTGTAAGTTAGAAAAAAAAATTAACATGAAAATTATATTATATTTAACTCTTTTTGTTGCTATACTAGCTTGTTCAAAACATACAACACCAAAAAAAGTAAATAAAAGACTTACTGAAGGATCTTGGGCAATTACGGAATTTATTGACAATGAGATTTCTATTTTGAAAAAATATCAGAATGTTTCTTTAGGGTTTAGTGATGCAGGGAATATTAATGCTATAAGTGAAACTGGAGCATCAGGAAGTTGGTCAGTAGGGAATGATAAAAATCCAACAATTTTATATCTTAATTTCCCGGAGCTGACTGATAGTTTACATGTTTTAACTGATGATTGGGTAGTTTTTAAATTGACAAAAGATCTGTGCATTTTAAAAAGAAATAATATATCAGGTTTCAATTATGAGACTTCTATTGATCAATTAACATTGACAAAGAAATAATTTTTATCATTTAAATTATGAATGAAACTATTTCAAATAGAATTGAACAAATAAAGAGTAAATTTTCTGAATTTAAAGCTGCAATTGCACGTGAAAAATTAGATAAACAGGAAATTCTAATTGAAAAAGATCAATTAGAAAGTAAAGTATTAGACTTAGAACAAAAGTTAATTCAATCAAATATCGATTTGCTTTCTGCAAATGAATATTTGCAAAATGTAAAAATTGAATTAGCTGATCTAAAAAATATTCAACAAGAAAAAATTGTTGAAATAAATCAAGTAAGTGATCACAAAAGTGATTTGGAAATTGATTTTATAGTAAGGGAAATTGATCAGTGTATTAGTCAAATAAAAACTAGTTTATGAGTAAGATAGCATTAAAAATTGTTGTTGCTGGAAGAACCTACCCTTTGAACGTAAACGAAGGTGAGGAAAAGAAAGTGACTAAAGCTGCTGATGATATCAACAAATCTATTAAGTTATTACAAGATAATTATGCTGTAAAAGATATGCAAGATTTATTAGCAATGACTGCTTTGCAGTTGGCGACTAAAAGCTCTAGCAATTCGCAGAATGTCGAAGCAGATTATTCTGAAATAGAAGAATCTTTAGAAAATTTATTGAAAGAAATCGATAATTAACTCTAAAGACTTATTCTTGAATCATTTACCCACTTTGACATAGTATGTTAAGTGGGTTTTTATTTAATTAAACTAAAAAAATGGAATTATTAATAGGAGGAATTATTGGATTATTTGCTGGTGGAGTAGCCGCAATAATGATTCAGAAAATGATGTTGAAAAACAAAAAACACGCTTTAATTCAAGAAGCTGAATTAGCAAGTGAAGCAATCAAGAAGGAAAAGATGTTTCAAGCTAAAGAAAATTTTCACAAATTAAAAGAAGAGCACGATGAGGCTGTTAAAGATAGAGAACGAAAACTTCAATCGAATGAAGATCGTTTTAAGGCAAAAGAAAAATCCTTTTCTCAAAAAATTGAAGAAATAGCTCGGAAGGAAAAAGAAATTGAAAAAATTCAAGGAGAATTTGAGCACAAAACAGCTGCTATTGAAATTAAAAATCAAGAACTAGATAAAATTCAGCATAAAAGAGTTACTGAATTATCCCGAATTAGTGGAATGTCTGTTGAGGAAGCGAAAAATATGATGATGGAAGCTTTAAAAGATGAAGCTAGAACGGGTGCCATGGTTCATATTAAAGAAATTACTGAAGAAGCAAAATTAAACGCTAATAAAGAAGCGCGTAAAATTGTTGTTCAAACAATTCAACGTGTTGCAACTGAACAAGCCGTTGAAAATGCAGTTTCTGTATTTAATATTGAGTCTGACGAAGTTAAAGGTAGAATTATAGGTCGAGAAGGTAGAAATATTCGTGCTTTGGAGGCAGCAACTGGCGTAGAGATTGTCGTTGATGATACGCCAGAAGCGATTATTTTATCCTGTTTTGATCCAGTAAGAAGAGAAATTGCTAGACTTTCGTTACATCAATTGGTTACTGATGGAAGAATACATCCTGCTAGAATTGAGGAAGTTGTTGCTAAAACAAAAAAATCATTAGAGGAAGAAATAGCTGAAACAGGTAGAAGAACATGTATTGATTTAGGAATTCATGGATTACACCCTGAATTAACCAGAATGGTTGGTAGAATGAAATACCGTTCATCCTATGGTCAGAATTTATTACAACATTCACGTGAAGTAGCAAATATGTGTGCAATAATGGCTGCAGAACTTGGTTTAAACGTAAAAGTTGCTAAGAGAGCTGGACTTTTGCACGATATAGGAAAAGTTCCAGACGAAGAACCAGAATTACCACATGCTATTTTAGGTATGAAAATGGCTGAGAAGTATGGAGAAAAACCAGACATTTGTAATGCAATTGGAGCCCACCACGATGAAATTGAAATGACAACTTTGATTTCGCCAATCGTACAAGTATGTGATGCGATTTCTGGCGCAAGACCTGGAGCAAGAAGAGAAATAGTTGAATCTTATATTAAAAGAATTAAAGATTTAGAAAACTTAGCTTTATCTTATGATGGAGTTTCAACAGCTTATGCAATTCAAGCTGGTAGAGAATTAAGAGTTTTAGTTGAAAGTGAAAAAATATCTGACATAAAAGCAGACGAACTTTCTTTTACTATTTCTCAAAGAATTCAAACAGAAATGACTTATCCTGGACAGGTTAAAGTGACTGTAATTAGAGAAAAAAGAGCTGTAAACTACGCTAAGTAATTTTATTAATTTACATTCAAATGACTCAATTTCCTGAGAATATTTATTTCTTAAAAGATAAAAAAGTTTTAGTTACTGGAGGAGCTGGCTTTATTGGTTCCAATTTGGTAGAAGCCTTGTTAAATATCGGGTCTAAAGTTTTTGTACTTGATAATTTGGCAACTGGTCGGAAAAGCAATATTGAGGAATTTCAAGGAAATCCAAATTTCACTTTCATAGAAGGCGATATTTGTGATTTTGAAACTTGTTTAAAAGCGACAAAAGAAATAGATTTTGTTTCCCATCAGGGGGCATTGGGTTCAGTGCCTAGATCAATCGAATTTCCGCATAATACACATGCAGTAAATGCAACAGGATTCTTGAACATGATTCATGCATGTAAAGAAAATAAGGTAAAGAGATTTGTTTTTGCAAGTTCATCTTCTGTATATGGAGATAGTACAATTTCTCCAAAAAAAGAAGGCGATGAAGGGAATTTACTTTCGCCATATGCTGTTACAAAGCAATTGAATGAAGAATATGCCAAAGTTTACAATCGTTTACACAAGCTAGAAACAATTGGTTTGCGCTATTTCAATGTTTTTGGGCCAAAACAAGATCCTAATGGAGTTTATGCTGCTGCTATCCCTAAATTTATTGATAAAATGATTTCTGGTGAGGAAATTATCATAAATGGTGATGGTGAGCAAACAAGAGATTTTACCTATGTAAAAAATGCCGTTTTGGCCAATTTATTAGGTTTGTCAACAGAAAATAAAAATGCTTTTGGAAAAACCTATAATGTAGCTTGTGGAGATTCTTTTAGTCTGAATTCAATTAATAAGAAAATCAAAGAAATTTTGGAAAGTAAAAATTTATTTAATTCTTCGAATAAGATTACTTTTGGACCTGATAGAAATGGAGATATTCGCAATTCATTGGCTAATATTTCAGCTATTTCAAAAGATTTAGGATATAAACCTGAATATTCATTTCAAGAAGGCATTGAAGAATATTTGAAAACATTCAAAAAAGTGTGAAATTTGTAAAAAATGACTTCATAAAATCAGTAAGTGTTTTAATTACTGGAACATTTTTAGCACAATTAATTTCCATTCTTGCAAGTCCAATAATTTCAAGAATATATGGTCCTGAAGAAAATGCATATTTAGGTTTGTTTTTAAAAATTACCACATTAATTGCAACGATTTCAACAGCACGGTTAGAATTGGTTATTCCAATTGAAAAAAACAAACATTATGCCTTTGGAATTTATCAATTCTCCGTTTATTTAAGTTTATTAATAGCCGTAATTTGTTTTGTGCTGATAACGGTTTTTTCCATAATCTCTAGCCAAAAATTCGATGATTTATTATTTTTAATTACGATTCCTATAGGGATATTAATGGTAGCATTTTTTAATTTGGGTAATTCTTGGGAGTTAAGACATGAAAATTATCGTTCGATTTCAGTTGCAAGTATTATTTTATCACTTGTTTCAAATGGGATAAAAATTGGGGGAGGACTTTTATTTGGTCATTTTTTAATTTTAATTGGCGCTACAATTATTGGATATTTTTCGGCAAGTTTTTCATTTTTAAAGTCATTTGTTGTTGAAAAAAAATCAAAATTATTAACATATAAATCAAAAAGAACAAAAACTCTTCTAAAACAAAATCAAGATTTTTATACTTATAATTTATTTCACGTACTTTTAGATTTAAGTAGAGACATGCTAATTGTTTCTTTTATTTGGACTCAATTTGGAAAAGCTGATTTTGGCTCTTACGAATTTTCATTTAGAATGATGAAATTACCAATTGTTTTTATTGGAGCAGCTTTAAGTCAAGTTTTCTTCAGAAAAGCTAAAGATCTTGTTAACAGTCCGATTGAATTAAAAAGAATGATGTTAAAAACAGTTTTTTATACATTCATTTTAGGAATTATTCCTTTTACTTTATTGTATTTTTTTGGAGAAGAAATTTTTACTTTTATTTTTGGAAAAGATTGGAAAGTAGCTGGTGAAATAGCTGAAATAATTTCAATTTGGTTGTTTATGAATTTTATTTTCACTCCAATTTCTTTTGTACCAATACTTTTAAATAAACAGAAAATATATTTTTGGATAAATTTTATTTTCCTTTTTTTAATCCTATTTTTGGGCTTTTACTTTTTTATAGGTAATATTAATTTTGAAAATTGTATCTTGTCATTTTCCATGCTAAATATTATTTATTTTATAGTTTTATTAGTTTGGTTTTATAAATTGCTAGTTAATAAATTGAAATTAGAGAATTGAAGGATTTACGGAATATCATATTATCTTATAGACAAATAATTTATGGATTATTATTGTTTGTATCGTCTTTGTTTTTTGCAAATGAAAAGTATTATTTAACATTGCCGCTTGTTGTTTTTATTCTAGAATTCAATGCAATTAAGATTTTTTTACTAAATTTTAAAAGCAAAATAGCTCAAAAAAAGTATCTATCTTTACTTGTTTTACCTTTACTTTTTTGTTTGTTTTCTGCAATCAATAAATTTACAAATGGAAATGAAATTTATTCCTTAAAAGATTATTATTCCTCCTTTTATTTGTTTTTACCTTTACTTTTAATCTCATATTTTGTTTCGAGTAAAACATTTTATAGAACAATTGTAGTTTTGATTTCAATCGAAATAATTATTGGATTAATTGAGTATTTTGCATCAAATGTTTCCTTTTTTATAAAGGTTCCAGAAGGAAATTGGATTCATTCAAAATCTGTACTTTATGACTCAAGGGTTTATGGTTTAAGTTTAAGTTCTTCCATTTTTGCGCTGAAAGTATTGTGCGGAGTGTTAATTCTTGAGTTTACAAAATTTTCAAAATCAATCAAATTTTGCATAAGAATTATATTAATGATTGGAATAATAATTACATTTAATAGAGCAGTTTTATTAGCTGTATTTTTATTTTGGTTAATATTTTTGATTCAAATTTTAATTAAAGATAGATCGATTGTTTTTACTTTCAAAAAACTCTGTTTGACTTTTGGTTTGTTTTTCATCGTTTTTTATTCCTTTAGCAGAGAATCGTTTAATTTTCAATTTTTTCGTGGAGAAGATTCTTCTAAAGAAACGCTCAATTATGTTTATGATTCCAAAAATGTGTTGACTTTTGATGATTTTGAGGAAAATTCAGAAACCTTGAACGCAATTGTAATGAAAGAGGCAAGTTTACCAGTTATTGATTCACTAAACACTAATAAATCAAAGATTGAAGCTTTAGATACAACTGGATTTTTGTCTAAGTTATTTTTAGCTTCGATTTCTGGAGTAAATACTTCTGGAAGATCGGTTATTTGGCTAAATTATTTGAATTTTATTGATGAAAATTTACTTTTTGGAAATGGTTCAGATAAATTGATGTTAAAAACGATTGATCAAGAAAATAAATCCATTATTTTAATTCATGCACATAATTCATTTTTAGAATTATTTGCTTCAAATGGTTTGATATTAAGTTTGTTTTTCCTTTTAATTTTATTTTTAAATTGGACAAAAAAGAATTTTATTTTTATTTTGCCAATTTTGTTTTATTCGATTTTTCAATACGGAATCTTTTGGGGAATTTCTTTTTTAGATGTTATATTTATAAGTATTTTATTGTCACGAACTGATTTTTTGAAAGATGAAAGTTTCTGAAAAAGTAAAAATCATTGAAAGCAATATTGCAGTGGAAAATATTGTTGTAAAAAAATTCGGTGAAACATTTGAAATTTATCCGTGGTTAAAAGTACGCCTTTTTCATAAAAATTTAATGGGAAATGATGTCTTGATTTCTAAATCAAAGTCAGTTTTGATTTCACAAATTAAGTCTTTGACTTACGGTTTTTTTAATCTATTTAGAAAATATGAAGCTTGGATTTTTACAAATAGTTCAGAAAGAACATTGATTGAAGGAAAATATCACGACAAGCTTTTTGATTATATAGGTAATGAATCGGGTTTAAAAACATTGATTATTGAATTAAGACTTTTTAAGCAATTTAAACGAAAAACTGTAGCGTCAAAGTATGTTATTTCTAAATCAATCTTTATTTTATTTGAAGAAATTTATTCAAAGTTTTTTCTAAAAAATTGTATTGTCGAAAATGAGCATTTAATTTTAGAAATCGAAAAAGAATTAGATTGTAGGGTAAATACGCAGGAAATAATTAAGAAAAATCTGTCGCAATATAGA
Organism: Chitinophaga pinensis; assembly: GCA_945870115.1. Lineage (GTDB taxonomy): Bacteria > Bacteroidota > Bacteroidia > Flavobacteriales_D > Crocinitomicaceae > M2408. Next base: position 6,938 of record CAMBRH010000021.1, read on the forward strand.
TTGATGAAATTTTGGCTAAGTGTATTACCAAATCCCAAAATTGTATTTTTGACTGTTCATTATTCAAATTTTGGTTATATTCAAGCATTTAAAGAGCGAGGAATAAAAGTTATTGAAATGCAACATGGACTAATTGGTGAAGGGCATTATGCCTATTTATATGAAAAAGCATTAAATCCAATTCAATTCCCTGATGAAATTTGTGTTTTTGGAGAAAATGAAAGCAATTTTTTCAAATTAAGAATGTTTATTCCAATAAAAAAAGTAACTCCAATTGGAAGTTTTGTGTTGGATCACTTCTATTCTAAAAGTATTCAAAATGAGACAATTGATAAAATTTGCGTTTCATTGCAAGATGGTGATTATGGCGAAAAATTACTGGAATTTTTACTTCAAGCAAATGAATTAATTGAAATTAAACCGTTATTTATTATTCAGCCTAGAAGAACAAGCGAAAGTTTTTATAGAGAAAAATTTGATTTTCCTGAGAATTTTCAGTTTTCAACTCAAACAATATATGAATGTATTTCGCAAACAGATTTACATTTAACAATATTTTCCACAACTGCAATTGAAGCTTTATCAATTGGAAAACAAAATATTTTAATAAATATTGAAGGGAATTCTGTTGAGTTTTTGGGAGGTCAATTACTTGAAAATGAATATACTTTTTTTGTGAATACGATAGATGAATTTTGCGAAACCATTAATAATATTAAATTTGTATCAAAAGATTTAATTGCTAAATCAAATGCTGCAAATATCAAAAGTGATTATAAAGCAAATATCAAAAGTTTAATAGAAAGGATTAATAAATGAGTATTTTTAAAAATAAATTAATTCAATCAATTGGTATTTATACATTTTCAAATGTGTTGAATTCTGCAATTCCTTTTTTATTACTTCCAATACTTACGAATTATTTATCTACTTCAGATTATGGTGTTTTATCAAATTACAATGCTTTAATCAATATTTTAATCCCTTTTGTAAGTTTGAATTTAATGGCAAGTTTGCAAGTTATTTACGTTAAAAATAAGTCTGATTTCCCTTCGTATATTAGTAGTGGAATATTTTTTATGGGGATTTTGACGCTTGTTTTTACAGCAATAATTTTTCTTTTTGCGACTCAATTAGAGCAAATTATCGGGATTCCAAAGCGATTTATTTATTTGACAGCGGTTTACGCTACTTACCAAAATTTGGTTGAAGTCTTATTGTCAATCTGGAGAATGGAAAATAAGGCAGTTTTTTACGGTATTTTTAGAGTACTCAGAACGGTGATTGAAATTCTTATTGCTCTAATTTTAATCATTTCTTTCGACTTAAGTTTTGAAGGCTCAATTTATGCTTTGATTTATTCTTACGGATTTGGTTCATTTATAACACTAATAATTTTATTTAGGCAAAAATTATTAGTTAAAAACATCAAAAAAGAACATATTTTACATTTGATTAATTATGGAGCACCATTAATTCCTCACGTTTTGGGAGGAGTTGTAATTATGTATTCAGATAAATTAGTGATAACTGCATATCATGGCTTGGCGTCAAATGGAATTTACAGTGTAGGATTTATGGTTGGACAAGTGATTGGTTTGTTGCAAAATTCGTTTAATCAAGCTTGGGTTCCTTGGGTCTTTCAGAAATTACAAACAGGAACTGAAAATGATAAAAAAACGATTGTAAAATGGACTTATATTTATTTCGTTGGAATAATTGTTGTTACCTTATTGTTTTATTTGGTTTCGCCATTAATATTTCATTTTTTGGGGAAATCTTACGGTGCAGGAATAGAAATTGTCTTGTGGATTTCACTTGGCTTTGCATTTAACGGAATGTATAAAATGGTAAGTGTTTATTATTTTTACGAAGAAAAAACCAAAAAATTAGGATACATTTCAATATTTACTGCTATTTTTAATTTAATTTTAATTTTGTTACTTGTTCCAAAATATAGTTTTTTAGGAGCTTCCATAGCCACAATGATTGCCTTTTTTATACAATTTATTTTAACATGGATTTTTAGTCTTAAAATCACAGAAATGCCATGGAATTTCATTAAAAAAACACAATGAAAAATTACATATTAAATTTTGTTAAGGAATGGAATTTAAACGATTGGATTCTTGGTTATTTAATTTTATTTAGCATTTTAAATATTAAACTAGTACCAATTGGAATAGTCATTTTATTGATTTCAATTTGGTTTAATAAAAGTAATGTAAAAGTTGGATTTACTAATTTAGTTTCATTAAAAAATCCGCTATTTTGGATGATGTTATTTTTTCTGTATCATTTAGTAGGGATGATTTGGACAAGCAACAATGAATTTGGATGGTCAGATATTGGAATGAAGGCATCTTTTCTGTTGCTTCCAATAATTTTTTCGATAGGAAAATTTAACTGGAGTTTTCAAAAGGTAATGAGTTTTTTGGTTTTAAGTCAAGTTGTAACAGTTCTATTTTTATTGGGACTAGCTGTCTTCAAGTCACTCTATTATGAAGAGGATAATCGCTGGGCATATTTTTTTGAAAATGAATTTTCTGGATACATGCACCGAAGTTATTTTGCAACTTACACTTCAATTGGTGCAATTGTTTCTTTTTTTGCTTTTTGGAGAACAAGTGCTAAGAGATGGTTTATTTTCACAACTATTTTACTCTCAACTGCAACAATTTTAACACTTTCTAAAGCTGGGACAATTTTGTTGATCTTAACATTTACTTTTGCCTTTATTTGGATGATTTGGAAGAAAAAAATGGTTGTCATCGGGTCACTTTTTTCTTTGGGAATTCTATCTTTCGTGTTTTTTCTGATATTTTCAAATTCAAAAATTGCTTCTCGATTACAGGAAGTAGGAAATTCGCTTTCACATTTTCAAACAACAAATAATTCTGGTGTCGAGAGCAATACCGCACGGATTATTATGTGGGCAACATCTTGCAGAGTCATTTCAAATAATGTAATTTTTGGAACTGGTACAGGTGATGTAAAAGATGTGTTGATCGCAAAAAATTTTGAGTTAAATAACTTAGGAGTTGCAAATTCAAAATTAAATTCACATAATCAATACCTGAATTCTTGGGTTCAACTCGGTATTTTTGGTCTGATTTTTTTAATTGGAATATTTTTTACAGCTTTTAAAATTGCACTGAAGAATAAAAATTTATTTCAATTTTTCATTGTCTTTATATTTGCTATAAGTTTACTTTTTGAATCATTCTTAGAAACACAAGCTGGAATTATTCCTTTTTGTTTGTTTGTAAGTTTGATTTTTAGTTTAAAACAAAATATGGTTCACGAAAATGAAATCAAATATTAGTTTTTAATCCTTTCTCCAAGGTTTCTGCAAAAAACCAATCTTCTTCTGTATCGATGTCAATCGCATCAAATAGTGAAACAGGCATTGGTCTAATTCGCTCAAAATTTACCCAAGATTCTTTTCTTAGAGATTCTATTTCAAAAATGTAAATCAAGCCATTTACATCGTACATTGCTGGTAAATCTTGTCTTCTAACAATTGTGTTCTTTTGAAATTTATTGATAAATTCACCTTCTTGCTGAAATAAAGTATAAAATGGATGTCCTTTTGGTTCATTTACAGAAACCAAAGCTTGATCTCCTTCTTGAAAAAGATTTAATGCTTCTTTTAAATGGTTTTTTGTTCTAAACGGACTTGTTGGCTGAAAAAGAATAAGGAAATCAGGTTTTGTAGCTTGTTTGTCAACAACATCTAACATTACCTCAAGCATTCCAGCTGTGTCAGAAGCTAAATGTTCTTCTCTTTTTAGAATCGTAATACCACTTTTTTCAGCTTGTTTCCATAGGATTTCATCATCAGTGCTTAAAATGATTTTTTCTTTAGGAAATTCTGCTAAAGCGACTTCAATAGCTCTTTCAACCAAAGATTTACCATTTGCAAATGGTTTTGAGTTTTTATTAGGAACACCTTTTGAACCAGCTCTCGCGGGAATTAAAATGATGCTATTTTCTTTGTTTGGTCTCATTAAAAAGTAATGTGTTTGATGTCTTCTTGGGCTTTTCTAAAATCATCGTGTTTCCCAATATCCAGCCAATATTGCACAATTGGATAATTGATTACATTTTTTCCGTCCTTCATCAATTGATCCATTAAATCAGTAGCATTATACAACTTGTCTTTAGGGATTTTATCCAAACTATTCGTTTTGATTAAGTAAATCCCTGCATTGGAATAATAGGTATATGTTGGTTTTTCTTTCAAGGAAACAATAGAATCTCCCTCAGTTTCTAAAACACCATAAGGAATATCCACGCGATATGGAATGCTAGCAACAAGCATATCTGCATTTTTATCTTTGAAAAATAAATAGAAATCTTCAAAATCAATGTTTGTCAATAAATCACTATTCATAACCAATACAGATTCTGTGTCAATTGAAGGAATGTTTTTTATTGCTCCAATTGTTCCAAGTGGTTCATTTTCATAAATATATGAAATATTTAAGCCTTTTTCACTTCCGTCTCCAAAATGAGATTCAATTATTTCTGCTTTGTATTTAACTGATATAGCGATTTTTTCAATTCCATATAGCGCAAGTCTATCAATGTTGTGTTCTAAAATGGGCTTATCTCCAATTTTTAACATAGGTTTCGGAACAGTATCAGTCAAAGGTCTAAGTCTTTCTCCTCTTCCGCCTGCCATTAAAAGAACTTCAATTGGCAAAACAGATCTTAATGTACTTAAATCGATCAATTTCACCATTCTGCCATTCTCATCAATTATGGGAACAATGTTTATGTTTTGTTTTCTAAATTCATTAATGGATTCGATGGTGTAATTTTTGCTTTTTATATGTCTAAATTGACTATGCATTACTTTTGTAATCGAATCATTTAAAGAAATATCGTTTAAAATTCCTCGTCTAATATCTCCATCAGTTACAGCGCCAAGAATAATTTCATTTTCATCGCTAATAAATACGGCAGAACCATCTAATTCATTTATTCGAACTAAACCATCTTTAATACTTGCTGAATGATTAAGTATATGTTTGTTTTTATCTATCATAATGAATTAGTGTTTCTATATTCTGTAAAATTGTAAAATATTTTTGACTTTTTCATAGTTTTCACTTCCTTTTGTTGCTTTATAATTTTCAATTAAGGCTGCATACTTTTCTGAATTATGGATTTTTTTTCCAATAAAAAAAGGAGCAATTTCTTTTGAGAAATTTCGTTTGAATTTGAAAAGAGAATCATTTTCATCATTGCTTAACCCACCTCCAAAATTCATAAGATGAAATCCGTTTTCAGAAGCCCAAAAAGACACTTTTGAAAGCATAAAATTAGAAGCATTTATTTTAGGAAAATCTAAATTTCTAGCAGATAAATAATAAGTGATGTATTTTCCACTTAAAAAAAACAAAGATGTACTAAAAATAATTCCATCTTTTTCTACGAAAGCAATTTTTAATGCTTCACCTAATTCAACAATTAAATTTTTATAAAAATCGCTGTCAAAAAAATAGAAATCACTTGCATTTGAATTACGCATTGTGGCTTCATACATTTTTTGAAATATTATTACATCATTTTCATCAAATGTTTTCCATTTAAATGAATAATTTTCCTTTTCAATTTTCCGAACTAAATTTCGATTTGTCCCTGAAAAAGAATTTTCCCAAATTTCATTTTGCGGCTGATTTGTATGCAACAATACAATAGTTCTATTTTCGATATTTACACAATTTTCTGAGAACCTACTTTCACTATTTTTATTGTAATCATAATGATATCTTACAAATTCTGTAACAATTGATTTAGATTTAATGTATTCATTAAAATGTATTTCAGCATTTTTAAATAAGTCTAATTCGTTGCAAAAAGGTCCAGCATAACCATAAGGGGAACAAATATCAAAAAAGGTTGAATCTTTAATAGGAAGAAGAATATAAGGATAAATCCAAACACCATTTTTTGATTCAGCGGTGAAAATCTCATATTCTCCACCTTGCATTTTTGCATCGCAACTTAAAAAAGATGGGTGATAATAAATGTCTAAATCCTTTAAAACACCTGAAAATTTTGATTCAAATTCAGATCTATTATTCGAATTATAAATGTTAATTTCTAAATCCATTTGCGCTAATTAAATCAAAAAGTTGATTTTTTGAATAATAAGTTCTCCCAATCTGCTTTTTGTAAATAAGCTAAGATTTTTTCACATGCTGTTCCATCACCAAAAATATTTTCTTGATTATAATATTTTTCTTTGAACGATTCTGTTTTTACAAATTTTATTGCTTCAATTATTTGATTTATATCTGTTTGAGTATTTAAAACATTTTGATTTTGCAATCTTCCATCTTGTCTTGTTCCCACATTTATAACTGGAATATTGAAACTTTGAGCTTCAATTAAACCACTTGATGAATTTCCTAAAACTAAATCAGCGCAGCTTAAAGCAGCGTAATAATTAATTTTACCTAAACTTCTAACAAAAGTTATTCTTGGATATTTGGAAGCTAAATTTTCGATTGTCTTATTGATTTCAATTCCTCCAATATCAGTATTTGAAGCTGTAAACAATAGCTGATAGTTTGTTTCGCTAATAAATTTTTCAATTAAATTAGTTATAAAAGCCTCATCAATTGAATTATTGATTGTTTCAGAATGAAAAGTTGCTAATAAAATTGGTTTTGAAGAATCTAATTTATAAGAAGTACAAAAATCTTCTTTTGAAGGAATATTTAATGTTGGAATTATGTCTAATCCTGGTTCACCCGAAACACAAACCCTCCAGGATTCTTCACCCATTTTTAGAATGTTTTCCTTGTAAATTTCCGTTGCGGGAAAATGAATGTGACTCATTTTTGTTACGGCATGTCGAACCTGATTGTCAGTTGAACCTTCCGTTATTTCTCCCCCAGAAAGATGCGCAATCGGGATAGATTGCAATAGAGCTGACGAAACGATTGGAATTAATTCAGATCTATCACCCAAAACGATTAATAAATCATAGGGGTTATTTAAGAAATGTTCGCTTATTTGCAATTGAAATAGACCATTAGAACGAGAAACAGCCGCTGTACTTGGATCATTTATTAAAAAAGGAAATTGGGCTTTAATTTCAATTCCATCTTCAATTATTTCTTGAATTGTGAAACCTTGTTCATGGCTCAAATGGCCGCCACCGACTAATAAACTCACGGAAAAAGATTTTTCATCTTTTAATTTTACTACAAGTGGTTTTAATAAACCATATTCAGAACGAGCGGAAGTAAATACAGCTATTTTTTTCATTTAAATAGATTAAAATTCTAATTGATTTAAATTAATTGCAGCATCTTTTTCTATTTTAATCAGAACTTTTTTGCCGATAATTAATTCATAATTTTCCATTCCTAAATCTTTTACAGGTCGTTTTCCAACTAATAATTCTTCCGTAATAATTTCATTTATTTCAATCGTTCTTTTGGCGTAAATACCTTTTTGAATAATCTTTTTAGTTGCAAATTCTACCTGTTGAATTCTTTTTATTCCATCGCCTAAAGATTCTTCTACAGCTCTAATTCCATCCACCATATTTTTTAATTCTTCAGGATTTAAAGAGGCAATGTGGTCAGGTCCAACCATCGATTTATCTAGCGTGAAATGTTTTTCAATAATTCTTGCTCCTCGTGCAGCAGCTGCAATTGAAATGTAGATTCCATCTGTGTGATCTGAATAACCAATTGTTGTTTTAAAAACGGATGAAAGTGTATCCATTGCTTTTAAATTAACTGTTTCTAAGGGTGCTGGATATTCGGAAGTACAATGAAGAATTGCTATTTCTTTAGCTCCATTATCCTTTAATGTATAAAATGCTTTCTCAACTTCAGCTAAAGTACTCATTCCTGTTGATAAAATAACTGCTTTATTTTTTCGTGCTATTTGTTTTAAATAAAGTAAATTATTTATTTCTCCAGAACCAACTTTTATGATTTCCATTCCCAATTCATCTACCAAAAAATTCAGACTTTTTTCTTCATCAGGCGTTGAAAGAAAATCTATTCCTTTTTTTTCAGAATATTTTTTTAATTCACGAAAATCTTCATGAGAAAGTTCTAGTTTTTTTAACATCTCAAATTGAGAGCCCTCGCCATCATTTGAAATTTGATAGGCAGCTTTTGGTGCATCTTTTGTGATTAATTCTTCGGTTATCCAAGTTTGAAATTTTACACAATCAACGCCCGCTTTTTTTCCTGCATCAATTAATTTTTTTGCAAGCTCAATATCACCATTATGGTTTACACCCGCTTCAGCAATTATATAAATCTTATCTTCAAACATACTTTTAAAATTAGCTTAAGATTTTGGTTTAAAACTACTTGGAATATTTACAATTCGATCTTCTAAAAATAGTGAATTATCTAAATTAGCACATTGAGCTAATTCAAAAGCAGGTAATTTATTCATCAAAGTCCAAATTGGTCTTGTCATTACTCCAACTTCATTACTATATTTTAAAAAATGATCTCTTTCAGTTTTATCAGATAAAATAATTGCATTTAACCAATAATTGGCGCGTGTATTTTCTAATTCTGTTACAAAAGGAATTCCAATTTCTTGAAATGATTTTTTATAGAACTCAGAAGTAGTTCTTTTATTTGCTAAAATTTCAGGTAAGAGCTCAAGTTGAGCGCAAGCAAGTGCTGCATTGATATTTGGCATTCTGTAATTATAGCCAACTTCATCATGAAAAAATTCCCAAGCATGGGGAACTTTTGCAGTTGTTGTCAAATGTTTTGCTCTTTTTGCAATAATTTCATCATTGGTAATGATTGCACCACCACCACCGCAAGTAACGGTTTTATTTCCATTAAAACTAAAAGCAGCGATTTTACCAAAATTTCCTGTATGGATTCCATTACAATAACTTCCAAGAGATTCGGCTGTGTCTTCAACAACTAAAATTCCGTATCTATCGCAAATTGCAACAATTTCTTCAATTCGAGCAACAAAACCAAAAGTATGCATTGGAACACAAGCTTTGATTTTTCGCTTCGTTTTTTTATTGATGCAATTTCCGTCAGAATCCATTTCTGTTTCTGTTTCTAGAAAATTAACTAATTTTTCGGGTGATAATCCAAGAGTATCTTTATCTACATCAATGAATATTGGCTTTGCGCCAATGTATGCAATTGCATTAGCAGTTGCAACAAAAGTTAAAGCTTGGGAAAGAACTTCATCATCCCTTTCAACTCCTGCTAAAATTAATGACATGTGTAAAGCTGCAGTTCCATTTACTGTTGCAATTGCGTATTTTGCCCCAGTTATTCGGCACATTTCTTCTTCAAATTTTGTCACAAATGCACCAACTGAAGAAACAAAAGTTGAATCTATACATGCATTTAAATATTTTTTTTCATTTCCACCAAAATAGGGAGCATGAAGTGGGATAAAGCCATCATTTCCATAACGTTCTCTAACGATAGAAACTATTTTTTCAAAATTGGGTATCATTAAATATTATATATATCTGCTTTATATTGACTTAAATTTGCTGGGTTTTTAAACCATTCTATGGTTTCTTTTAGTCCTTCCTTTAAAGTCGTTTCAGGCTTCCAGTTTGTATATTCAAGTAATTTTGAATTGTCTCCAAAAAGTCTAAAAACTTCTGATTTTTCTGGTCTAATTCTGTCTGTATCTTGTGCAATTTTAGCATTAGGATTAATTTGATTAATTAATTCTTGCGCTAAATCACCAATTGAAATTTCATTTTTAGTTGCAATGTTTACGTCATGACCAATTAATTTATCGCATAGTGAAATCTCTAAAAATCCTCTAGCCGTATCTTTCGCAAATACTAAATCTCTTGTTGGAGTTAAATCACCCAATTGAATTGTCTCGTATCCGTTTAATAGTTGTGTAATAATTGTTGGGATAATTGCTCTCGCAGATTGTCTTGGGCCATAAGTATTGAATGGACGAACAATTGTTAAGGGTAAATTGAAACTTCTATAAAAAGATTCGGCAATGCAGTCAGCACCAATTTTTGTTGCAGAATATGGAGATTGTCCTTGACGAGGATGTTTTTCATCAATTGGAACATATTGAGCTGTTCCATAAACTTCACTAGTTGAAGTAACTAAAACTCGTTCAACATTTAAATCTTTTGCAGCTTGTACAATGTTTAAAGTTCCTTTAACATTTGTATCTACGTATGCTTCAGGGGAATGATAGGAGTAGGGAATCGCAATTAGTGCCGCTAAATGATAAACAATATCAATGTCCTTCATTGCTGTTCTCACACCATTAGAATCTCGCACATCTCCTGTAAAAACATCTATTTTACTTAAGATCTCTTTTGGAAATGAATCAAGCCATCCCCAACTATTAAAGGAGTTGTAGTAACAAAATGCACGAACTGTTGCTCCTTCATTAATTAATAATTCAACCAAATGTGATCCGATAAAACCATCAGCACCAGTTACTAAAACTCTTTTTCCTTTAAGCCTCATTATAATTCTTTAACAACAAAGGTATAAATAAAATAATGAATGATTAACTGATTCTTTCAAAAAGAGTCTTTTTATTTAATTCAAAAAGTGTAACTTTGTATTCAAATCAGCAAAAAAATGTTTAATAAAAAAAAGAGAGTTTTAGTTCTTGCGCCTCATACAGACGATGGTGAATTTGGCTGTGGTGGAACAATTGCAAAATTAATAAAAGAAGGTCACGAAGTTTTTTATGCTGCGTTTTCAGCTTGCCAACAATCAGTTTTGCCTCAATTTCCTTCCGATATTTTAATCACAGAAGTGAAAGCAGCAACTAAAGTTCTGGGTATTAAACCTAAAAATTTAATTCTTTTTGATTATGATGTAAGAACATTTGGTTATCACAGGCAAGAAATATTGGACGACATGATTAAAATGCGTGCAGAAATTAAACCTGATTTAATTTTTATGCCAGAGGTAAACGATGTGCATCAAGATCACAAAACAATTGCTGATGAAGCGCTTAGGGCTTATAAATTTGGAAGTATTTTGTCTTATGAATTGCCTTGGAATAATTTTTCCTTTCACACTTCGTCTTTTGTGCATTTAGAAGAAGATGCCATGATGACGAAAGTGAATGCTTTGAAAGAATATCAATCTCAAGCTCATAGACCATATTCTGACGAAGATTTTATTCGTTCTTTAGGAAGAATTCGTGGAGTTCAAATTGGAACAAAATATGCAGAGGCTTTTAACGTTGTTCGTTGGATAATTGATTGATATGTTCAAAATTACAGACATTTTTGAAAAAATACAGGGAATTCAAATTGTTAATTTGACTTCTGAGCTTGTATCAAAAGTTTTACAAATTGACGATAGGAGTTTTGATAAAAATTCTCTTGCTTGGTGTTCAGATAAAAATATCGAGATGTTGAATAATTTTCAAAATGGAACAGTTATTATTAGTCAAAAAGCCTTTACTGATAAGAATTTTATTTTAAGTGAAAACGTGTGTTTGATTATCGTTGAAAATCCTAGAAAATCATTTGCAAAAATGTTGAATTCTTTTTTTGTAGAAAAAATTGTTTTTGGACAAATGGGTGATAATGTGCACATTAATTCTTCTGTCAAAATTGATTTTGATTCTGTAATTTTGGGAAACAATGTGACTATTGAAAGAGACTGTGAAATTGGTAAAAATGTAATTATCGATCATAATTCAGTTGTAAAATCAGGAACAATTATTTTTGACAATGTAAAAATTGGAGCAAATTGCACAATTGGTGGTGTTGGTTTTGGTTATGAGCAAAATGAATCAGGACAGTATGAAGTAATTCCGCACATCGGAAATGTTGTTTTAGAAAACAATGTTGAAATTGGAAATAATGTGTGCGTTGACAGAGCTGTTTTAGGTTCAACAATTTTACATGAGCACGTAAAAGTTGATAATTTAGTTCACATAGCTCACGGCGTTGAAATTGGAAAAAATAGTTTGATAATTGCCAATGCAATGGTAGCTGGAAGTGTTCAAATCGGTGAAAATTGTTGGATTGCTCCTTCAGCTTCGATAAAACAAAAATTGACTATTGGTAACGATTCAATTGTTGGTTTAGGAAGCGTTGTTTTGAAAAATGTGGATGAAAAATCTACTGTTGCAGGTGTTCCAGCTAAAAAATTAAATTAATTGATAGTTTCTGTAATTATTCCCTGTCGGAACGAAAAACTTTACATTGAATCATGTATTGAAGCGATTTTTCAAAATGAATTTTCTTCAGATGTAAATCTTTTTGTAACTGTTATTGACGGTAAGTCAGATGATGGAACATTAGAAATCATAGAAAATATTCAGCAAATTTTTCCGCAGTTAAGGATCGTCACAAATGAAAAACAATTAACTCCTTTTGCGTTTAATTTAGGAATAAAATCTATTAAAGCAGATTTTTATCAAATTGTTGGTGCAAGACAAATTATTTCAAAAAACTACATTCAAGGTGGAATTGATAAAATAATTGAAAATGCAGAAATTTGGTGTGTTGGAGGAAAAGTAGAAAATATTTTTATCAACAAGCAATCCGAAATCATTTCAAAAGCAATGAGTACAAGTTTCGGAATGGGCATCGGTAATTTTAGAGTAATTAATGAAAGTGCTTTT
>CAMBRH010000022.1 GCA_945870115.1 Chitinophaga pinensis
GAAGGCAAAATTCCTCATCCAAAATTGGATCAAATTCTAAATCCAAGTTTGAGTTTCAATGACAAAAAAGAACTGCTTTCTACCTTTCATTTTTTAGATATTCAAGATCAAGAATTAACCTATAAAGCTTTTAATCAGGCTGTGAATGATTATGTAGAAATGCGTTCAAAAGAATTTTACAAGTTACTTGGTGGAGAAGCGCAAATGTTTGAAAACGTGCTTGTTGCTGCTGGGGATGGAAGTTCGAGTGCTGGACTTTTAGAAGAACGTGAAAAAGACGAAAAAGGCAGATGGAATCGTGGTTTGCCAAAAGCGGTTGGTTTATTTCCTTATTTGACAGAAATAAAAAAGGGTACTAAAACAGATAAAGAAACGATTAAACCTTTAAAATATGCCGTTTTAGATTTTTCAACGCCTGGAAATAACAGAATTACAACAATACACTGTGATGTTTGGGGCTACAATGCCGAAAAACAAACAACTGTTGTGATTGAAAAAAATGGACTTTCTTACCATCTTTTTGGTTCGGGAGAAACACGTTTTTTGGCTCCAGATTCTAGTTTTTCGAGTGGTTTGACTTTTCAAAGCATCATCAACCAACTTGAATTTGAGCGAATTGCAAAATTGGATGAAATGATTCACGGCAAAAAAGGTTTTGATTATTGGATTGATTGGAATACGAAAAAAAGAGATGATACAGAACTTAAAATTGAGAAAAACGAAAAAGCATATTCTGATATGGGATATTCGCCAATCACAACTTCTTCAAAAGCGTCGAGAAAAGTTAGAAAACATAAAAAGAAGTCAAAAACCTTAACAAATTATCAACCAACAACCAATTCAGGAGGAAAAAGCAGGAAAAAATCGCAGCAAGAAATTATTGATTTGTACAATCAATATGAGGGTTACAAACGAAAAATTGCAGAATTACAAATTCAAAAGCAAGAAGCAATTGATAAAAGAGCTGTTTACCAACGTCGTTTGGATCAATACAAAGATTTGATGGGTCGAAGATGGGCAACTTTTATTGAAAAAGATGGATTGTACATTTTTGAAGATTCTTCCACTTTTGACCTTTACACCCAAGAATTTGTTTTTCCTTCTATAAAAGATAAAGTTCCATTTGAAGTAAAATTATTGGCAATTCCAAATGATTGTTTATCTGAACTAGCTGATGAAGTAATGATGCATGTGAGTGTAATTGATGCAAAACCAACATTTGACGCAAGACTTCAAATTCATTTACAAGATGTTTTTGAATCTGATCAATGGAAATTATCAGACAGATTATTGACTGAAAAAGATAGCGTTTCTGTTAGACAATTTTTTGAAGCTTTGCAGGAAGACAAAAAATTTGAAGTCATAGCAAGAGGACAAGGAATGGGAGTTTGGGATGGAGTAAGAACTGTAAAACAAACTGATCCACAGGCTGTTGAACTTTCATCCTATCCAACGTCAAAAATGGACACCAATTTTGTTCGTTTAAGAAAATCAGAAGTTTTAATTAATTTGAACAGAGATATATTACTTGAAGTCAATTCTTTTACGGATCCAGTTTCAAGCAATATTAAAGTTTCGAATGAAGAAATTTCTAAAAAAATGACAACTTATAAATTGACAAAAAATCAAATTTTAAGTGCGTATCGTTCAGCAACGATTTTATTTCAATTGAAAGAAGAATTGAATGTTTTAGCAGGAAAATATTTTAACAGGGAAGAGTCTAAGAAAATTATCGATAAATTGAACAAAGAAATTTCAAAAACAAAAATTGTTGTTGGATTTACATCGATTGATTTGGAAGAGTTTAGGTAAGTTTATTTGAGGATAAAGGTGTTTAATTTTTTTTTCAGTTTTTGTTTAGTAGCTTATTCTAAAAATATAGTAGGACTAAATTATTCGTTTTTTAATTTTTTAATTTCTTTAGCAAAAAATGGAATATCTTTTTGAATAATTGCCCAAATTAGTTCAGGTTCAACTGAATCATAAGCATGCGAAATAATATTTCTCAATCCGATTATTTTTTTAGCATAAGTTATTGAAATAGATGGCTCTAATTCTAAAATTTTTCTAACTGCTTCTCCAATTATTTCAAGGTTTCTTTCAATTGCTCTTTGAAAAACAATTTCATTTTGAAACAAATTAAAGTTATTTTCAGTTTTGTCTTTTATATTTTCTATTTCATTAATAATACTTTCTATGTCAAGAATGTATTTGAGAATTCTAGGCTGCATAAAGGTTTATTTTACTCCTATTTATTTCGTCAATTAGAACAGGGTTCTTTAAAGAATTTACTGAAATAAGATCAATTTTTTTACCTGTAATAAGTTCTAATGAATCAAGTAAGGAGAAATAATTATCAGCATAATCTAAAAGTTCTAAGTCATTTGAAAAATGAATTAAAAAATCAATGTCACTTTCTGTATTCATTGAATTTTTTGCTGCTGATCCAAAAAGCGCAAGTGATTCTACATGATGACTTTTACAAAGTTCGATGATTTTTTCAATATTATTTTTAATTAGGAAATTCATGTTATAGCAAAGTTAATATTAATTATTCAAATTATCATGCAAATTCACATTCCCAAAACTAACAAATCAATATTTTTATATTTCAAGTCGAAAACTTTTCCCAAAACTTCACTCGTTAAAGTTCCTTTGTACATATAAACGCCACTTCTGAAACCTAAATCGCACTTTATTAATTCTTTGCATCCACCATAATCTCCCATTTGCAAAAGAATTGGTGAAAAGATATTGGATAATGCAAAAGATGCAGTTCTTGAAACGCGTGATGCAATATTTGGAACACAATAATGAATTACTTCGTGTTTCACGAAAGTTGGATTGATGTGATTTGTTACTTGAGAAGTTTCAAAACACCCCCCTTGATCGATGCTAACATCAACAACAACAGAACCAGATTTCATATCCATTATCATTTCTTCAGAGACAACACAAGGAGTTCTTCCAAGCGGAGCTCTTAATGCACCAATTACAACATCTGCTCTGCGAATAGCTTTTGCCAAAACCTTTGGCTGTAAAACAGATGTAAAAATTCGTCTTCCAATGTCGTTTTGAAGTCTTCTTAATCTTGATAGAGAATTGTCAAAAACTTTCACTGAACAACCTAATCCTAAAGCTGCTCGAATTGCGTATTCTCCAACTGTTCCAGCTCCAATTACCACAACTTCAGCAGGTTGTACACCAGCAATTCCACCTAGCATGATCCCTTTTCCATGCTCAAAGGATGAGAGTAATTCTCCAGCAATTAAAATGGATGTTGTACCAGCAATTTCTCCCATTGAACGAACAATTGGATATACTCCAGCATCATCTTGAATGTAATCCCACGCAACAGCAGTAATCTTTTTAGACATTAATTTTTGCAAAATTACTTTTGGCTGTGCGGATAATTGGAGTGCGGAAATTAATGTTTGTCCTCCAGACATCATTTCAACTTCTTCTTCTGAAGGTGGTGCAACTTTAAAAATGATGTCACATTCAAAAATTTCTTTTGGATCGTAACAAATTTCTGCTCCAGCTTCAGAGTATTCATTGTCAGAAAAATTGGAATTTTCTCCGCTTTTTGTTTCAATTTTTACACGATGACCATTTGAAACCAACAATGAAACTGCCTCAGGAACCAATGCCACTCGCTTTTCTTGGAAGGAGGTTTCTTTAGGAATTCCAATATATAAGCTTCCTTTTTTACGTCGTACTTCAAGCATTTCTTCTTGAGGCATTAAACTTCCTTCCTTGATAAGTTGTTTTAGAATGTTTGGATCTGTAATCATATTTTCAAAATTGCAAGATGAATTCTTATTGCGAAAGTATGAAATTTAATTGATATTTAGAAATCTAATTTGGAATTATTATTTGAATTTATGGAAAAATTTGATTGATTAAATTTAATTTTTTTTTGATAAATACACTACATTTGCACTGTTTTTCAATCCTTGTATTTTTCGACAATTGATAACAACTTTTAAGCACTTATTTTCTTTGTTAGTTTTAGAAAAAAAATGGCCTCCGATTTACTTAACATTAAATATATAATATTGCGACTTAATTATTTTGTTCCCTTCTGTTTACTAATTAATTTCTCATTATTATTTTCATTATCGTTCCGAGAAAGAAATTTTTCATATTGACTTACTTTAAAATTAACATGTCTTTTGTTTTCTTTAGAAAAACTAAATTGACATGTAAAAAATAAGATTAGGAAAATAATTATTTTTTGCATTCGATTGAATTTTAAGCAAACATATGTATTATTTTAAAAAAAGGCTACTATTAATAGCAGCCTTTTTTAATATTGAACTTAAAACCTAAACAAAATTTGAAACATTATATAAACCAAAACCAATCAAATTTTACATCAAGTCCAATAATACTTATGTAACGAAAAAATAATAAACACTAAAAACGCTAAATATTATCAAAAAAATAAAAGAATTATTGACAAAAATGAAAGATAAAAATTCTAAAAAGTTTTTCATATTTAAAGTATTTTAAATATTAATGACTTATAATTATTTTTTTTAAAATTTGATTATTTTCAGATGCAATAGAAATGAAGTAAATTCCATTAGCTAAAGTTTTTGAATCAATTTCAATTTTGTTGTTTGAAATTATTGCTTTATTAATAGCAATTTCTTTACCGAAGAAATCAGTAATTTTAATTTCTTTTTCTGATATGTTGTCATCTATTATTTCAAATTTGCCCTTACTTGGATTTGGAAAAATCTCAATTTTTCGGTTTTCAACAACATCAATGCCAACATTGTCTCTTGTTCCTTGTAAATAAAGTGAAACTGGAAAATTTCCTTCATTGTTAGCAAAAACTGCTGTTGGAACATCAATTTTAAAGGTATGTTCTCCTGCGTTTAAATATCCTAAATCTATTTCTCTAATTGGAATTTTTGCTCCGGGACACCAATTGCTGAAAGATTGCCACTGCGCATCAGTTTTTGGATTTGCCCCATAAATTCCATTTCCTTGCGTGTTGTATATGCGATATGGTTCACAAGAAGTTTCACCTGGTTTATATGATAAAACCATCATTCCGTCAAAATAAATGTAGTGAAATCTACGGTTATATTCTTCTCCACCACTATTTGCACCATGGTTAGATGTAATTAAATATAATTTTGCATTAGCAAGATTTGCTGGCACATTTAAGGTTATTGTTCTTTTTGTTACTCCTAAGGCATCACTTGCTCCCGCTTGATAATCATTCAAATTGTTTTGAAAATTTAATGGCATCAAATAATCATTTGAAGAAATCATTTCTGTATTTGTGGTAAATTTTAAAGTCCCATAAAAAACATCATTTCTACCTGCGCAACCGGAAACTTCTGTATTTGCAGCATAAGGAACTCCAAAAACTTGTAATTCTATCCAAAAATCATACAATTCATTTGTTGCTTCATCCTTTAATATGTTAGCAATATTGTCAATTGTGAAATCATAAGGAACTTCATCTGGCTGTATATTTTTATTCATAAATGGAGTAATAAATCTGCCTAATTCTATTCGTTGAACAGTACTTACATCGTAAGTTGAATCACCTTTTGGCGCAAAAACCAAATTTACGCTACCAATTCTATCGTAATTATCGCAGGCTGCTTTTATTGTTACACTCATATTTAAGGTCGTGCCAATAGAAAGGAGATCTTCGCTACTTAGTTTTTTTGCAAATAAATCATTCCGATGTCTAATAATACCTTCAGTTACTGGCTCAGTAACAACTCCTGCATATCCATCATAAAATAGGACTTGATCAAAAACAGTAAGAGTTGTTTCTTGGGCCTTAAGATTGATTGAAAACAAGCTTGCTAAAGCTAAAATTTTTATTTTTCTCATAGTTTTATGTTTTTATTTGTTTTAGTAAACGTTTTAATTGATTAAATTTAAATGGCCAGTGATGATTTTTTTGTCATTTGTGCCATTTTCTTTGAAAATTATCGTCCAAAGGTAAGTGTCAGATTTTGCGATTTTCGTTCCATAAGTTCCATCCCAACCAACATTAAAATCATTGCTTTCAAAAAGTAATTCTCCCCACCGGTCATAAATTCTAAGTTGATATCCTTCTTCTGAAACTCCTTCAGTCATAATTGGTTTAAATACATTGTTGAATTTATTTCCATCGGGGGTAAATGTATTTGGAACATAATAAATCAAATTTTCAGGAATGACGATTGTTTGATTTTGAATGTCTGAGCAATATCCATTCGTAGCAGTAAGTGTAATCAATGGATTTTCGATTTTATTGAAATCAAAATTTGGTTCAAATAAATTAGAACTATCTAAGCTTGTAAATTGCCAATTTAAGGACGCGTAGTTTAATGAATTATTTGTGAATTGAACACTAAATTTATCTTCAATACTTGAAGTTAAGTTGTAGGTAAATAATGCAATTGGTTGTGGTAAAATATGAATTACATCTTCTAAAAAAATTTCTGTTGAACAATATCCAACAACGGTGGCAACTAGTGAAACGTCGAAAACACCAATTTTAGTATAGATATGACCAACATCATTTCCAATTCCTGCAGTTGAATTATCGCCAAAATTCCACGTTAAATCTGTATTTGGAAGATTTGATAATGCTTCAAAATTTATTAAAAATGGCGCACAAGAAATTGTATCAAATGGTAAAATTGTAATTTGCGGACTTTCTTTTAAACCAACATAAAGTGTATCACGAAAAACACAATTCACAGCGTTTGTTACTTCACACCAAAAAATTCCTGAATCTCCAACTGTAATTGATTGAGAATTGAAAGCATTTGACCAAACAAATGAAGTCCAAACTCCTGCAGCGTTTAATTGAACAACTTCACCAGGACAAATTGCTTCATCCGCACCTAAATCCAAACCAGGACTTAAACTTGGATCATTTACCGTAATTAAAACTTGGTCAGAATTTGCACATCCGTTAGCATCTAAAGCTGAAACAATGTATGTTGCTGTCACTAATGGAATAAAAGAAACTCCATCAGTTATTGCGCCAGACCAAGAATAACTAGTAGCTGAGCCACTTGCATCTAAAACAGTAGAATTGCCTAAACAAATATTCATATCTGCAATTCCAGTAATCGTTGGTAAAGGATTTACTGTAATTGTAACTTCATCTGTATTTTGGCATGAATTTACTGTTGCTCCAGTAACAGAATAAGTTGTCGTTGTGTTGGGAGAAAACTCAATTCCATTTGTTACACCTCCACTCCAAGAATAAGTGCTTCCGCCACTTGCTGATAAAGTAACTTGTTCACCAAAACAAATAGTTTGGTCTGGGCCTGCGTCTACTATGTTCGGAGTAATAACGGTTACAGTTACTTGGTCAGAAGAAATACAAGTGTTAGTAGAGCTTGTTAATGTATAGATTGTACTTGCTAGGGGAGAAAATGGAATCCCATTTATAATTCCATTGTTCCAAAATGTGTTTGAACCAGTCCCAGTTCCTAATAAAGTAACTACGTCTCCTAGGCATATAGTTTGATCCGATCCAGCATTTGAAGTTGGCACTGGTATGAAAGTTACTATAATCTCATCATTTATTATATTTGAGAAACCTCCATTTAAAAAAAAGTTATCAACAACCATTCCCAAACCAAAGGCACCAGTTGTTATTGGTTTGAGCGTAATGAGCTGACTTGCAGACATAGCAACAAAGTCGAAACAAATATTTTGCAGATCCCAACTAGTATTATTTGCAGTTATGGAATATTGGGTATTGCCAACGATGTCCAATTCAATTTCAAATGGATTTGGACCACCAGAAGTACGAATTGAATAATCAAAACACAAAGTATATGTTTGGCCGACTGTTAATCCTGAAATATTTTGGCTTAACATCATATCATCAGCTGAACCACAAATGTTATCATCGCCAGCATCTATCTCCGCAACGCTGTTAGAACCATTTGAACCACCATAACTTAATTCAGTTGCATAGGCTTCTGTGAAATTTCCAGAAAAGTCCCAATTTGCCCCTTGATTACTAAAATCACCATTAAGTATTAAATTTTGATTAGCTGCTGATCCAACTGCAACCGAATATGTTCCGCTTTGAGTAACCGTTATTTGGGGACTTGTTTCACCAGTTGACCACAGATAATTTGTTACAGCAGAAAGAGTAGCATCTAAAGTAATTGATTCACCTTCACAAAGCACAGTATCATTTCCTAGATTTAGTTGTCCAAATAAACCACCACTAAGACTAAAAAATAGTATTAAAAATAAAATATACTTCATTTTATGCATTACTTTTATCTCAACAATTGAAAAAATTCTTTTTGTTTAAACACTTCATCTATTTTAGATGCTCCTTTAAAAATGTAAAAACACGTTCCTTCGATGGCAACAATATTTTTATATAAACTATCCCAATTTGAATTAGATGCATCACTTTCAAATATTAAATTTCCCCAACTTCCGCCTGTTCCATATACATATTGACTAGTAAAATCTTGATCTCCTAATTCAAAATCGCCGTTAATTACTAAATCTGTACTCAATTCACTTAAAGTTAAAATCAATTCAGTGTCTTGAGCAATAGAAACGCTTGAATTAGTTGAACCAGTTGACCAAGAAAAAAAATTATATCCAACAGGCACATTAAAATCTGACTGCTCTCCTTGGCAAAAATTAACATCAGTTCCTAAAAAATTAGAAATTGTATTACACTGAGTATTTCCAAAATTTAAAAAAGCGATGCCTAAAATAATTGATAAAAAAAATTTCATTTAGTTTGTTTATTTTTTTATTTCAGAGTATAAAATTACTGCTAATCAATTCATCAATTGTTAACCAATTGTTTACTTCATTTATTTAAAAACACTTAATTTAAGTGTAATCTTATTCAAATCAGATTTTATATTAACATAATAGAATCCATTTGCAAATCCACTTGTGTTTATTTCGATCTGATTGTTAGAAACTATATTTGATTCAAAATTGATTATTTTTCCTAAATTATCAGAAATAGTAATTATATCAGAATTAGAATTAACTCCATAAACATTAACAGACTTTTCTGATGGATTTGGATAAAGAAAATGATTTGTGGGAGAAGTAAGAGTAACACTTTTAATTTCAGCATCAGAAAAAGCACCATTAAAGTCTGTTTGTCTTAATCTATAATAATTAATTCCAAAAGAAGGATTTAGGTCTTCTAAAGTGTAATTATTTGTTGATGTCGTAGTTCCTGAACCATCAACCGTTCCGACATATTCCCAACTATCTCCATTAAGAGATTTATCAATTGTAAAATAATCATTGTCTCTTTCAGAGCTAGTTTCCCATTTTAAGTCAACAGTTTTTTTCTCATTTAATTTTGCATCAAAATAGAGTAATTCAACTGGAAGAGGTGTTGCAGGATTTATGGATGCGATTGTTATAAATCTTGTTGAATTATTTGGAATGTGGTCGGATATATTTATACCAGTGATTGTTATTGTTGGATTGGTGTAAGTAAAAACAAGTCCTGTTCCATCACCATTATAAAAACATTGAGCACCACTCGTAAAATCTCCATCAGCATCAACAAGAAGTCTGAGATGAGCAACATTTACGCTTCCAGGAGCTGCAGTAGAACTTAATTTTACATCCATATTGTATGTTTGCGCCATATTTGTTCTTGTAACTTTCCATTCTCTTTCTAATCTGCTTGTAATAGCGCAACTTGTTAAACCTGTTGGAATATCAGCCATTGCAGTTGCAGTTGTTCTTAGTTTACCATTATTGGCACCTTGAACTACATAAGATATGTCTGACGAAAAGGAACCTCCGTTTGCATTATTTGTCGCAGCTATTGAATTTAAATAAATTCTAACGGTATCATCATCTTGATGGGATTGTTTTTGGGTTAGGGCTTCAATATCATCTCTTCCGATTCCAATAATGTTGATGTTATAAGGTGCTGTTGTTGTAAAGATCACACTACCAGACGTGTTTAAATAGTTTTCTCCAAGCGTTACGCCATATTTTATTGCTAAATAGGAATGTACCCTCCTACGTTGAGCTGCCGTCAACTGAGTTGTATACCCAATAACTTCTCCTACCGGACCTAACCAATCTCTTGTGCCGCCATCGAAACTGAAGCCTCCATGGTCATTTTGCCCACCTAAAAAACGATTTATATTGCAACCATTGCCAGTTTGTGTTACCGCAGATAAAACATGCTTGGTGGTCAAATGTGTTGCGTCAAATGTAACATTTGTACCATTTACTTTCCAAGTACCTGATGCAGAAGAACTTCCAAAATCTGTTGGATCATACGCGCCCTGATCAAGAGCAACATTTGCCCCAGCAATGCCACCAGTTATTGTTCCATCAATTGCTGGTATGGACCAAGTACTTATATCTGCTGTTGTTGCTAGGTGTGTATAAGTGCGAGAAAGATCCGTTAAGTTACTTGTAAAAAATAGTGATCTGAAAGTTGGTCCTACATTGAAATCATTTCCAGCTAATTTAACAAATTGTCTGATAGGATCTGCGCCACCATCAACAATTGCTCCGCTCGGCCCAGTAAACTCAATATATGGATTGTAATTATAGCTTGTTGAGGCTGTGTTTTTTGCTGGGTTAGCTGTACCATTTAGCAAAGTTGCCACTCCTGGAGCTTGATTTACCCATGTAGCAGGTGCACCTGCTGTATAACCCAAATCTGCTTTTAGCCATGTTTCAAGTCCCGATGTCACACCACCTGGTGCCAAGCAAGCTGTAATAGTTCTTGTTCCAGCAGGGTTTGTTACAGTAGGGTTTCTATTCACTGCCGACAAAGTGAATTGTGGAATTGTAGCATCTACAGTATTTGCTAGAACACCTGTATTATTTAAATCGTAAACTAACCAGAAATAATTTGAACCCGCACCCAAAGTTTGTGATCCATTGATATTGTATGTGCCAGCAGTTGGTGTTGTTGAGCCAAATAAAGTACTTGTTGAAAAGGTAGCAGATGAACCAGTGTAATATATTTTTGTTGAACTAACGTTTCCGAAAACAGCTGTTCCAGCAAACTGCGATTGAATCTGAGTTAATGTTAAAGGTAAAGCTGTTCCTGAAGTTACTATTTCTAAACGCGCAATTTGAGCATCTGTTGCACAATTGACAACTGTTGCACTTGAAGATTGAGTTACAGTAGAACTGGTAAACGTCATTGGACACTCAGATAATAAATATCCACAATCGCGTCCGTTAACAAAACTTGGTAGGTTTGCTGCAGAATGAGCGGTTTTTTTAATTTCAACATAAAATGCACCTGTTACAGCTCTAACTTGTAATCCACTTATGATAAAATTATCTATTTGATCTTGCCTAATTGCTGCAGCTCCAGCTTGTGAACTTCGATAAGTTATAACAAAGTTTGTAGCATTTACAGTTAAAGTTAAGGAGGTAATATCACCACCACCATTAGGACTTATTGTTCCAACCCCAGGATTAAATTCAAAGTTAGATGAGATTGACAATGTTATTGTATAATTAGTAGCCGCAGCAGCAATACGAATGTCATTGGTAGCAGATTCAGTAATAGTCATATTCCCTAGGTTGTTATACGAAGAGGGGAATGTACATCCCGCAGGATTTATTGTTAAAGCTGGAGCAATTATACCAATCTGAGCAAATGAACACTTAAAGAATATTGCAAAAAATAGGGTAAAAAAAATATTTTTCATTACTTTAAAATTATTTGTTTTAAAATTAACGGTTGATTAACATTACAAATGTATTTTAAAGATTTACTGAATCGATTTAATTTATTGTTATCTTTTGTTATCTTAATTTGTTTTTTGTTATTTATTTGTATATTATTTTTTTTTAAAATATTGAAAATGAATCATATAATTTTAATATTTGTTATTCGACGCATTTTTACAAATTCCTTTAAAATATACTTTTAATCTAATGTTTTTAAATAGTCATTTAACTTTTGATTTGCACTCAATCCAATTTTTTGTTTCAATTTTGTTTTATAAACACGAATTGTTCCATCAGCGATATTTTTAATTGACGCAATTTCTTTTGAATTTAAATTCATTCTAAAATAAGTACAAAGATTAATTTCATGTTCGAGCAAATTTGGATGTTTTTCTTTTAAAGTTTTAATAAAATTGGAATCATCTATTTCTAAATCTGAGTTAGGATTTAAATTGTGATTGTCAATTTGCAAGAGATTGCTTATACTGAATTGCAATTCTTTTAATACACTTTCGATATCACTATTTCTTTTTCGCTTAATTTCTTTAATTTTTTCTAAAAAGGTCTTTTCAGTTTCTTTTTTTAAATTTAAGTTAAGCATCAGTGTTGTAATTTTTTCTTGCTTTTGCTTTAGTTCGTTTTGGAGGATTATTCGTTTATTTTCATCCAATAAATGTTCTTGCTCCAAAATTATTTTTTTACGTTTTTGAGTTTTGTTTTTTTGGATAAAAAGAATTATAAATATAGCGCTCATAAAACTAAAAAGAACTAGGATAAAAAACGTATTGTTTTGAGAAGATTTTAGCGATGATTTATATAATTTGTTATTTGTTTTGAATTGAGTTTTTAGATATCCAATCTGCTGTGAATAAAATAAATTATTTAACTTATCTAGATTTTTAACAACTGAGTCTGAAATTAAAGCATTGTTTTGTAGCAATTTGTTTGAGTAAAATTTTAATTTATTGTAATCATTGATTGATTCATAATATCTGTAAAGCACTTTAGTAAATCGGTTAGAGATTGATTTATTTTGAATAGAAGATTCTAAAAATATAATCTTTTCCAATATTTCGGTTTTTTTAGTGTGATTATTTTCTGCAACATATATCGTTAAAAGTTCTTCTAATAAATTGAATGTTTCAGATAGATTAATGTTGTTTTTCGCATAAAAATTAAGTTCTTTTTCTAAAAGCGGCTTTGCTTTTTCATAATTTTTTAGCGTAAAATAATTTGAACCTAAATTTCCTTCAACAATTATTTTAAATAATTTATCTTGTTTGTTTTTATTTATTCCCGACAAATAATATAAAGATTTTCGAATATAAAAATTAGATCCTTTAATATCTTTTAAATGCATTTTACACAAACTTATGTTATTGAACATACTTGCTTTAAATAAAAAATCATTTTTATTGTCTGTTTTTATAGATTTAAAATAATTAAGCATTGCTGTTTCATAATTTCTATTTTTATAGAGAATCGAACCTTTTAGCGAATAAGAATGACACAATAGACTTGATATTTTGTAAAGTAAACAATTTCTAATAACTTCATTTGAGTATTTTATTGCTAAATTATTAGATCCCAAATTGGAAAGTAAAGAAGATAAATGATAATTAGTATGTGTATAAATAAGATAATCTTCAGCGGTCGAATGCTCTATTACCCATAATAATTTTATAATAAATTTGTTATCATCACCTTGTTCGTGATAAATAAATCCCTCAATATATTTTATATTTAGTAAATGCTTATTTAGTTTAGTTTTTTTGTATAAAATCAGTTCTTTGTCCAAAAGATTTTTATACGTTTTTTCGGAATAAAGACTATTTCCAACAGCGTCTAGCTCAAAAAGCTTATTTGAAAAACTAAATTGACATGTAAAGAATAAGGTTAGAAAAATAATTATTTTTTGCATTCGATTGAATTTTAAGCAAACATAGGTATTATTTTTTAAAAAAAAGACTGATAAAAAAACCAGTCTTTTTTCAGAACCTAAAACCTAACCAAAACTTTAATCTAAACTATATAAACCAATCCACAATTCATTAGGTTCTTTTTATTCAAGGTGGTACTTGAAGTGTTTTTATTCAAAAACTTATAAAAAGCAGAAACATTTTTCATTAAACAAATTATCATGTAAATCTCTACATAAACACTTAATTGCTTGAAATTTGTCTCTACCCTTTTTTTTATAATTATCTAAATTTAAGATGATATTTGTGTAATAAATTAAATTTATAAATTCACTTTTCTCTCCAAATTTCTTTTAAAAACAACTCTTCATTTCCAGAAATTTTTGCTTCCTGTTCAATTTTTGTTTTTAAATCATTCAGGTAAAACTGTAATTTATGATTTTCTGTATTTTGATAGATTTTTTCGATATATGTATACTCGGCTTTTAATAATTTTGCATTTTGCATACGTTCTGAATATTCAGATTTACAAGAGCTAAGAACTATAATTGAAGCAATAAATGGGAATATGTGGTTTTTCATTAGAATTCAATAAATTATATAAAAAGAAACTTTGTGTATCAAACAAAATCTAAAAAACATAAAAAATCCCTTAATCCTACCTTTTTATTTTTCTATTATAAGTTTTAACATTTTACCTGAATTTAAATTATCTAATGAAACATAGTAAACACCTGCAGGTATATTTTCTGTATTTAATTCCAATTTATCTTTATTTAAGATGTTTAAACTTAATTCGACTTTTTGACCTAAATTATTAAATACCGCAATATTATAATCACTTACACTTTTACCACATAAAAATGTTTGCGATGAAGTAGGATTAGGGCTTAAAATTAATTCGTCGTTAAAGAAATAAATAAAATCATTTTCAACTTCTGTGATTTGTCCATTTAAATCAGTTTGTTTTAGTCTGTAGTAATTAATTCCACTTTGTGGATTAATATCTTCTAAATAATAACTTACAGAATTATTAGTTGTTCCTGAGCCATCTACTTCCCCTAAAAATCCCCAATTTATGCCATCAGTAGATTTTTCAATTGTAAAATAGTCATTATCTCTTTCAGAAACAGTTTCCCATGATAAATCAATGTTATTCTTTTTATTAATACTTGCATTAAAATTAGTTAACTCAATTGGCAAAATAATCGCACATGAAGAAATCGAAAGTGAAATATTTGTTGTTCTGCACATAATAGCATCTGTGATTGCAACAGAATATGGACCATTACATAAATTAGTAGCTGTTGCCGTTGTCTGTCCATTGCTCCATAAATAAGATAAAGTCCCACATGTGCTTGATGGAGTTACGGAGGCTTGGCAAGAACATGAAGAAACACCGGTCCCTGAAATTGTAGTAGTTAAGGGTGTTTTTGTAAATTTGGTTAAATTTATATCAGGCCATTGGGTTCTTTCAGCAAGGAAATAGAGGTTGTCGTTTGGGGAAATAGCCAATGTAACAGGGTTTTCATTGGCAAATGACCCAGCGCCATAGTAAGTTCCCCAAAGTTGAGAACCGCTACTATTAAAAGAACAAATAAAATAATTTGGAAACATACCTGCAGTATAACTTGTACTAGAGTAGCCTCCGTCACAAACCTTCATTGGCAAGCCG
Organism: Chitinophaga pinensis; assembly: GCA_945870115.1. Taxonomy (GTDB): domain Bacteria; phylum Bacteroidota; class Bacteroidia; order Flavobacteriales_D; family Crocinitomicaceae; genus M2408. Next base: position 15,298 of record CAMBRH010000022.1, read on the forward strand.
GCTGAGGAAGTAGTTGGAAATGCTAAAAAAACATTGCCACATGAATTAATTGCAACATTTGAACCTTGAAAAAAACTGAGTTCTATTACTTCATCACCAGTTCCTCCAATTAATGTTGACCATTCGATGTCATCGTTGGCGTTTAATTTGATTAAAAAAGCATCTTTCGTTCCACTCAAAGTTAAATCTACAAAAGCTCCAGCAGGTTGACTTGGGAAAGGTGTATAAGTGCTGAAATTAGACGATCCATAAATTCCTGCAACGTATTTTTGTGTTCCATTAATTTTTATTGTATTGATCTCGTCTCTACCCGTTCCTCCAATATATGTTGCCCAAACTAATACGCAATTTGAGTTAAATTTTAATAGAAATCCATCTGCTAGTCCGGCATTTGTATTATCATTTGGGAATGCTCCTGCTAAACTTACGCAAGGAAGGTTATTTGCTTCTGTAAATCCCCCGATATATAAATTGTTTGAAGCATCAATTTCAATTGTTTGAGGTCTTTCTGCCCCTGCATTACTGCCACCATACCATCTACCCCATTCTTGTACACCAGTGCTACTAAATCGGGCAATAAAAATATCACTCGCCATGCCTCCAAAAACATGATTTGGAGTGTCATCGTTAGAGGCACCAGCAAGGTTTACTGTAGGATATCCATGGTGAGCTGAGTGACCTACCACATATAATTTGTTGTTACTGTCAAATTTTGCTGAATTTAGCATTACGGTGGTACCAGCCCCAAAAGTTGTTGCCCAAAATAACTGCCCTGAATAGTTAAACATTAAAATTAATCCAGCATTCGTGCTTCCTGCAGAGCCACCAACAACATCGTCATAAAAAGCACTTCCCCAAGCAACACATGTTGGATCTGATGAACTTGTAAGTCCCACCACCGCAAGTCTGCCACTATTGTTGCATGTTATATCAGTAAATGCTTCATCATAATTACCGCCATAATAAGTCGCCCATTGTTTGGTACCTGAATTATTAAATTTCATAATAAAAGCATCCGATCTTACAGTTAGAGTTCCGTCGTAGTATGCGCCACCACCAAAATCCAAGGTAGGTAAATTGGTTGAATAGGTTCTTCCAACAATATAAACATTATTAGATTCATCCGTCGTCATTCCGTAAGCATATTCTTCGTCATTTGAAGGAATATCTGTTGACCAAGAAACTGAAGGGTCAATTATTAATGTTTCTGTCTGGTCATAATTTGCAAGTTCAAATGTGATTTTAGTATTAAAAAATGAGCCCTTATCATTTGTTGTTTCTGAAATTTGATCTAATTTAAATGAAGAATTGATTTTTGTTAAATTATCATTTTTTAAATAGGAGTAAGGTCTGGCTTCAACTATTCCACCAGATTTTGATAAGATACTTAGACTTCCATCAGAGCTGATCTTCCCTTTATTTAGAGAATTGTAATTTAACTTTATGTCGCCAGGATTTGCTCCTGGATGCACAATGAAATCATATTTAAAACCTTTTTGTGAATTGTTGTAAATAACCCAATCTATTCCTGGTAGAACTTCTTTTATTACAAGTTTAGAATAACTTTTTATATTTGTGTGGGTACCAGAAATGAAATAGTTTGTTACTTGAGGTAAAGCCTCATAGAATTCAATATTGCTATTTAGAATAGTGCCATTTTCAACTGCGATGTCAATTCTATTCCAATTTACATTAGTTTGAACTTTATTTTTTTCGAGATTGAATACTTTTTCATTTGTGGGATTATTTCCATTTTTTAATAAAAAGAGCGTAATTCCATGCTTAGTTATAAGAATCTTTCTGCTCAGTTCCGTAGAGTAATAAAAAACATCACTCAACTCTTGGCCATTTATATCTTTTAGTTGACCAATATTTTCGGAAAAGCCATAATCTTTTCTTTTGTTGAGGTTATACCTACTTAGATCTGAGTCTGATATGCCAAGTTCTTTTACCTCCTCGGCAGTTAAACTAGAAAATGGAACTTGCGCTAAACTAAAGGTCGATAATGCTACGTTCAAAGAAATGATAAACGTAAAAATTGTTATTTTTTTCATAGCTTTATAGTTTACTTAATTTTTAATAATTCTTTTTGTTACAATTTCTCCATTTATTTGAAATTGAATCAAATATGTGCCGGATGGTAAATCTTGTAAAGAAATTTTATTGTTAAAATCTACGTCTTTTATTTTCATTCCTAGATCGTTTAAAATAGATATTTTACTATTGTAAGAAGATATATTTGAGGGTAAATAAATAAAATCATTACTTGGATTTGGATAAATTTTAAAAAAGCTAGATTTGGTTTCTTCAAAAACTTCAGCTGTTTGAATATTAATTATTTGACTAAATTGTTCTGTACAAATACCTTTGTAAACCGTGAGAGTTATGTTATAATTGTTATTCGAAATATATGTGTGACTAGGATTGATTTCATTACTTGTTTGATTATCCCCAAAATCCCAATAAACACTATCGTAATTTTGACTTAAATTATAGAATTGTAACTGGGAACCGTTTTGTTCGAAATTGAAGTCACTGCTTAAATGATAATCGTTTAATCTCCATAAATCGCTGTGTTGAAAAACAACACTGTCTACAATATTATGAAAAATAGGAATATTTTGAGGTGATATTGTTCCTGTGAATGATGTGCCAGAAACACTGTCCTTAAAAATTGTGGCATACATACATGATGCGACCAAATAGCTTCCATTATAATTTGGATGGACATCATTATAAGAGTTGTTTAATAATAAATCTTGATGATCTTGATAATAAGCATATTGACATTCTCCTGCAGGAATGATTGGAATTTGCATCAAATCAGCAATGCGTGTAATTGAATCTTCAATCATAGATTGAACGCCGAAATAATTTGCATAATTGTTTTGTGCAACCACTCCATAAGGAATCTCATAGATGTATGCTTTTGCGCATGGGCTATAGGTATGGATAGAGTCCAAGATTGTTAAACCTCTTTGTGCTGTTAAAGAAGTTGGGTAAGATGCTCCTGCAGATTCACCAGTTCCTGGTTGCATTACAACAATATCAAATGCACTATTTCTAATAATGTCATATAAATTTTGATTGTTTACATGATCCACAAAACCAGTTCCACCAGGAGTATGGGCTGTATAAGTAATATTTTGCCCTTTAGAGGAACAAATACTTTGAAACAAGCCTGGCATATCATTAAAATATGTCATGCTATTACCAATAAACAAAACGTTTAGTTCTTCTTGACTAAAACTGTTTATTTTAAAGTAAAAACAAATAATAATAAAAAGGAGTCTTTTCATAGTTAATTAACATTTTGATTTAACACTGCAATATTACGCTGGCAAATAATTTGAGCCAAATATTACAGTGTTAATTAGTGCTAACTAACAGGTGTTAATTGTTTGTAAAAATGTTAATTTAAAGAACTTAAAATTTTGATTAATAGTTTTTTAAAATTTTTCAGTGTTAATTATTTAATTCTAAAATCATCTTGATCTTGAAGGTATTGATTTAGATTATGTTCTTCAGTTAAATTAAGTTTTTGTTTAATTTTAACTTTGTAAACACGTATTGTTCCTGGCGTTAAATTGGTGATTGAACTTATTTCTTTTGAATTTAAACCCAGTCTAAAATAAGAACATAATTGACATTCTAGTTTGTTTAAAATGGGGAATTTAACATGTATTTTCTCTATTAAATCAGTGTTTTCTTGCTCAATTGAACTTAAAATTTCTAAGTTTGCTTTATCTAAATTCATCAAGGAAATTACACTTGTTTGCAATTCCCTAAAAATATTTTCTGGATCCTTATCTTTTTTTCTTTTTAAGTCTTTAATATTTTTAAGAAAGGCTTTTTCAGTTTCAGTTTTTAAGTTGAGAAAAATAGATAGGTTTGAAACCATTTCTTTTTTGAGTTTCAATTCTTTTTCTACAATTGTTCTTTTTGCATTATCGATTTCACTTGTTTGTTTATTGATTAGTTCAATGTTTTTTAATTTCAAATTTCGCTGCTTAAGAATGTATAGTAGTGAAAAGCTTATGAGAATGGTAAAAATAATAATGGAGTAATTAATTATTTTTTTTGTTTGAAGTTCTTTGTTTAATATGATTTCCTCATTATTGAAAGTACTATTAATAAAATCAATTTTATTTGAATAAAAAGTGCTATTTAT
>CAMBRH010000023.1 GCA_945870115.1 Chitinophaga pinensis
CCAAATGGCATTAGTGGTTAAAAATTATGATGATGCAATCAATTTTTACATTAATAAATTAAATTTCTTCTTAATTGAAGACACAAAATTAAGTGAAACAAAACGTTGGGTTAGAATTGCTCCAAGCAAAGAAAGTGCTTTTACCTTACTTTTGGCTCAAGCTGGAAATGAAGAACAAGAAAAATCTATTGGAAATCAAACAGGAGGACGTGTTTTTTTATTTATGCACACAGATGATTTGAATCGCGAATATGAATTATTTAAAAAAAATGACGTTAAAATAATCCGGGAACCATCAGAAGAAGAATTTGGAAAAGTATTTGTTTTTGCAGATTTATACGGAAATTTGTGGGATTTGATTGAGCCGAAAAAATAATGACTTTTTAGAAAATATTTATAGTTTGAATCCAATTAAGCAAACATCATCGACTTGCTCTAAATCACCCTTCCAAGCTTCAAAAGTTTCGTCCAATAAATGTAATTTTTCATGCATTGTTTTCTCTGAGTTTACAATTAAAATATCTTTCATTTGACTCGCCTTAAACTTCTTACCTTTTTCTCCACCAAATTGATCCTGAAAACCATCAGTTGAAATGTAAATTTCATCCTTTTCAAAAAGTTGAATTTCGTGATTTGTAAACGCTTGAGAATATGCGAATTTTCCAATAGGTTGCTTATCAGCCTTTGTTTCGAGAATTTCCTCGTTCCTTAAAATCCACAATGGATTATGCGCTCCAGCCCAATTTAAAGTCAAGTTACGTTTATTTAAAACACATAAAGAAATATCCATACCGTCTTTTACATCTTCGTCAGATTTTTCAAATTCAGTAACAACAATTTCTCGTGTTTTATCCAAAATTTCTGCTGGATTTGTCAATGAGAACTCTTTCAAACTTCGATTCAAAGCATTGTGGCAAACAACAGAAACTAAAGCTCCTGGAACTCCATGACCTGTGCAATCGGCTGCTGCAAAGAAAATTAAGTCTTCAAAAACATCAAACCAATAAAAATCTCCAGCCACAATGTCTTTTGGTTTGTACAAAATAAATGAATCTGAGAAATAGCTTTTAATTAATTTATCTGAAGGTAATATCGCTGATTGAATGCGTTTAGCATAATTAATTGAATCAGTAATTTCTTTGTGTTTTTCTTCTACAAGGTGTTTTTGAGCATTTAAATCTGCGGTTCGATCAGCTACTCTGATTTCAAGATTGTTTTTTTCTTCCTCTAAATCTTTGTTCACATCTGAAAAATTCTTCGCTAGGTAAACAGACATAGAAATTGGAATACTCAATAATGAAAGAGCTAAAAAAAGCACTAATAATAAACTGAGTAAACTATCTTCTGATCCGATATACAAATTTCCAGATGCAAAGACCAAAATTACGTTACTAATAATAAATAGCATAAAAAATAATACTCCTGCTCCAAGTATTTTCGCTCCTTTTCTTTTTAGAAGAACACTTTTAATAATAATTCGAATAGATTCTTCAACAACTAGAAGAATTAAAATCACACTAAAAATGGTGGAAATATCAGATCTAAAAAAGATAAATAACAGTGATAAGAAGCAAAATAACAAAATAAGCCAAAAGATTTTTGGAAAAATTTCATAAAACAAGGAATAAAGAAAGGTAATTAAGAAAAAGAAGATAAGGGGATATAGAAAATTATTCAATAGTCCAAAAAGCAATTCTAATTGCGGGTTACTTGTTAAAATTGAAATATTAATAAAAGTAAACAGTAAGGCATAAAAGAATACAAAAAAACTGTAATACAAATTGGATTTATTTTTTTTATAAAATATAAATAGCAATGCGTGAATGAAACTTAATGTAAAAAGTATTCCGATAAAAATTGAAAAAATAAATATGGTAATATTGTTACTATTCAAAATCGAATTGATATTTTCATCCAAACCAAGTATTTTAAATTTATTCAAGCCAGCATTTTCTACCCCGTAATTTTTAAAATTTATCTTATACTTGTGATTTGAATATCGAATTGCAATTAAGTTTTTTCCCGCTTTATTAAAAACTATTCCAGAAGGGATTTCATTTGGCTGAAAGCTTTGTTCATTTTTTGAATTTGAACCAATTCTTCCAAAGGACTTTATTAATTTACCGTTTAGATATATTTCACTCGCTCCAGCATGTTTCAATATTAATCCTAATGGTTTGCCAACAAATATGCTGTCAATAATAACAGCTTGTCTAAACCAACAAATACCTTTAAACGAATTATTTTTTTTAAGACCCAAATCAATGGCTAAATCTCCTTTTTTCCAAAATTTATCATCATAATCAAGCTGTGCCCATTTTAAATTATCTCCTTTGTGATATTTCCAATTAGAATCTACAATGATCTTCCCAAAAACATCAGATCCAGCAATCCAATCAACTTGACTTTGAAAAGTTGAAATATTAAGAATAAATAAAAAACAAAGAGTCCTCAAACACAAATTCTTTGATTTTAAAAGCACTAAAAAATTCTTCATAAAGTTTTATTTAACTTATATTTATGCATGAAATTAATGAAAATCATTTAAAATCATAATAATTTAATTGTCTAGTTTTATATTTACAATCTTATGCCTTTAATGAAGACGTCATCATTCCGTAAAACCGCGAATCGTGATGTTTTAGTATTCTAGTTCTAAAATTTACAATCTTACACCTATAATACAAACATCATCTACTTGCTCTAATTCACCTTTCCAGTTTTCAAAAGTTTGATCCAATAAATTCAATTTTTCATTCATCGTTTTATGTGAATTTAAAATTAAAATTTCTTTCATTTCACTAGCTTTAAATTTTTTGCCTTTCGCACCTCCAAATTGATCTTGAAAACCATCTGTTGAAATGTAGATTTCGTCATTTTCAAAAAGCTGAATTTCATGATTTGTAAAAGGTTTTGCAAAAGCAAACTTTCCAATAGGTTGTTTATTTGCTTTTGTCTCAAAAACTTCAACTAATCCAAGGCTGTTTTTCTTCAAAATCCACAATGGATTGTGAGCGCCAGACCAATTCAATAAGTTTGATTTTAAATCAATTACACAAAGAGAAATATCCATTCCGTCTTTTACATCTTCATCAGATTTTTCAAATTCTGAAATAACAATTTCTCTCGTTTTATCTAAAATGTCAGATGGTTTTTTAAGATTAAATTCTTTCACACTTCGATTCAAGGCATTGTGGCACACAACGGAAACCAATGCTCCTGGAACTCCATGTCCTGTACAATCAGCTGCCGCAAAGAAAATCAAGTCGTCAATAACTTCAAACCAATAAAAGTCTCCTGCAACAATGTCTTTTGGTTTATAAAGGATAAAAGATTCTTTGAAATATTCTTTCACTAATTTTGGTTGTGGCAAAATAGCTGATTGAATGCGTTTTGCATAAGTTATAGAATCCGTAATTTCCTTGTTCTTTTCCTCAACAAGGTGTTTTTGAGACTCAATAATGGTTTTTTGTTTTCTAATGATCAATAATCTATTGATAATAAATATTGAAAAAGTCAGAACTAAAATAAATCCAACAATTAACGTTATTGAAATAACTTTTTGTTTTTTATTTTCAACTTCTTGAATCTCCTTTGCCTTTTTCAGCAATAAAATCTGACTTTCTTTCTTTCCACTTTCATATTTTGATGACATTTCTGCAATCTGAGTGGTCGTTTCTTGGCTAAAAATTGAATCTTTAATAGCAATGTAAAGATTTTGATATTTATACGCATTGCCAAAATCTTTCTTCATTGAATATGCTTTTGCTAAATGCTCATATAAATTTTTGGTTTCATTTCTTGTTGACAAAGCTAAAGATTCAATCAATGCCTCTTTCGCTAATTTGATTGCTTTGTCTGGATTTCCTTTCTTAATATAAATTGAAGATAAATTTGTTTTAAGGCTCATTATCCCATTTCTATCATCTAAAATTACTCTAATTTCTAATGATTTTTGATAATAAAGAAATGCAGAATCCAAAAAATTTAGTGCACTAAAGCTATTTCCAATATTATTATAACAAGCAGCTATTGAATTTAAATTATTATCTTTTTGGAAATAATTTATGGCTAATTTATAGTTTTTTATTGCCTTTTTAAAATCATTCTTTTTAGTCAACAATGCCCCAAAATTACCATAAGCATTCGCTATAATTCTGCTATTATTTATTTTTTCACCAATTTCAAAAGCAGTTTTGTTATAGGAATATGCTCTATCTAAATGATTCATATTATATAAAATAACAGAAATATTACTATAAAGGGTTCCTATTGCAGATTTATCTAAATTTTCTTTTTCATAAATTTTCAGGACTTTTAAATTCATATCTAATGCTTTTGGGAAATCTCCTTGAATCTCTTCTAAAACTGCTAATTTTGAATAAATAGCAGCTAAACCTATTTTGTCTTTTAATTTTGTTCTTATTTTTATTGCAATTTCATAATTTGCTCTTGCTTTTGGATATTCTCCCAATCTAAGACACAAGGACCCCATATCATTATGGGCAAACGCTATGAGTGTGTCATTTTTAATTTTTTTCGCAAGTTCAATTGCCATCTTTCCATATTTTTCAGCTTTTAAAACATCCGTTGGACCAAATTCCCAACATAAATCAGATAATAATTTAACTTTTGCTGCGCCACTTCTAAAATTGAGTAATCTTTCCAATGAATCTAAATTCACTCCCGATTCACTCATTTTTTGAGAGAACAAGATATTTGAACTTAAAATTATAACTATTAATACTATACTTTTCATTTTTCTTTTAATTTTAATCAATTATAATTTTAATAAAATAAGAAATATTCCCTTCCAACATGCTCCAAAAAGATTTTTCTACTACCCACAAAATTTACAATCTTACGCCTATAACGCAGACGTCATCGACTTGCTTCAAGTCACCTTTCCATTTTTCAAACGTTTGATCCAATAAATTCAATTTTTCATTCATCGTTTTTTGTGAATTTAATATTAAAATTTCTTTCAGTTGATTTGCTTTAAACTTTTTTCCTTTTTCACCTCCAAATTGATCTTGAAAACCATCTGTTGAAATGTAAATTTCGTCAGTAGCTTCAAGCTGAATTTCATGATTTGTAAAAAGTTTCGCATAAGCAAACTTTCCAATAGGTTGTTTATCGGCCTTGAATTCAATTACGTCCTGATTTCTTAAAATCCAAAGTGGATTGTGAGCTCCAGACCAATTCATTAATTTTGATTTTAAATCAATTACGAAAAGAGAAATATCCATTCCGTCTTTTACATCTTCATCTGATTTTTCGAATTCTGAAATCACAATTTCTCGTGTTTTATCCAAAATATCTGATGGCTTTTTTAGGTTAAATTCCTTCACACTTCGATTCAGGGAATTGTGGCAAACTACTGAAACCAAAGCTCCTGGGACGCCGTGTCCTGTACAATCTGCAGCAGCAAAAAATATCAAATCATCAATCACTTCAAACCAATAAAAATCTCCAGCTACAATGTCTTTAGGTTTGTATAGAATGAATGAGTTGGGGAAATATTCTTTTATAAGTTTTTCTTGGGGTAAAATTGCAGATTGAATTCTTTTGGCGTAAGTTATGGAATCAGTTATTTCTTTGTGTTTTTCTTCCACCAAGTGCTTTTGGTTTTCGACGGCGATTTTTTGATTTTCGATGATCTTTTTTTGAATTTCACTTAACTTAAATTTTTTAAAAAGGATAATAAAGAAAAGAATTACAATTACTAAAATTCCTAAAGTAAAGAAAGAGATTATTTTTTGTTCTTTTTCTTTTTCATTTGATATAGCTATTTTTTTCTCATTTTCTCTTTTCTCAATTTCTTTTTTCTTCTCATATTCATATTTAATTCCAAGTTTAAAATTTTCCTTTTGATGATCCAAATTTTTAATACTATCATGCATTTTATGATATAACTCTTTCATTTCAAAGGCTTTATTCCAATTTTTTTCTTTTTTATAAATAAGCATGAGTAAATTAGAACTTGCTTCTATTATTTTGGGATATCCAATTTCTTTCGCAAGTATAATTGACTTTTCCGCCCTGGCTTTTGATTCGACATAATTTCCAAGGTAAAAATAACAATTTCCAATACTGAAATTATTTCCTGCAATTCCACTTAAATTACCATCTTCAAGATCAATTTTTAAACTTGATTGAAAATAAGATAAGGCCTTTTGATATTCTTTCAAATCAAAATAGTAACTTCCAAAATTATCTAAACTAGATGAAATTCCTGATTGATTATTGATTTCTTTATTAATTTTCAAACTTTCGCGCATGTAATAAAGCGCTTTTTTATTCTGTTTCTTCTTCTTATAAATATAAGCTAAATTATCATAAGCAGTAGCAATTCCTGCCTTGTTTTTATTCTTTATTTCAAAAAGCAACCCTTTTTTATAGTAAATAAACGCATTTTCAAAATCATCCTGCTGATCATACATTACCCCAATGTTACTTAGCGTTAAAGCGATTCCTTTATAATCTTGTAACTTTTCTTTAATTTTTAATACTTCAAAATTGTATTTTATTGCTATTTGACAATTACCTTGACTATTTAAAATTACAGCCAAATTATTTAATGCATTGGATTTACCGATATCACTCTTATTTTGTTGGTAAAGCATCAAAGATTTTTTCGTATATCGTAAGGCTTTTTGCAAATCATTATTCAAGAGATAACAATAACCGATATCGTAAATAGCATCTGCGTAAAATTTTTGAATTGTCTTTTTAACTAAAACTGAATTTCTTTTTTTTAAAATTTTATTGCAGTAATAGGTGATTTCTTTATTGTAATTTATCCAAAGAAAAATTTCAGATGTATTTTGGACAATGTTTGATAAATACCTAAGTTTTAATGTGTCGTTTTTAGAGCTGTGGAACATCTTCAAATTGTTCTTAATAATTTCTTTATCTAGACTATCAATATCCTGTATTTTCGAAGATTCTATTAGAAAAAATGAATCCTTTTTCTGACAAATGCCAAAAGAAAATACTAACTGACAAAAAATAAATAAAAGAAAATACTTCATACCCTCGCTCCAATTATGCAAACATCATCAACTTGCTCCAGTTCGCCTTTCCAATTTTCAAATGTTTGATCCAACAAATTTAATTTTTCCTCCATAGTTTTGTGTGAATTTAAAATTAAAATTGTTTTTAGTTGACTTGCTTTGAATTTTTTGCCTTTTTCACCTCCAAATTGATCTTGAAAACCATCAGTGGAAATATAAATTTCATCATTTTCAAAAAGCTGAATTTCATGATTCGTAAATTGTTTCGCATAAGCAAACTTTCCGATAGGTTGTTTATCGGCTTTGAATTCAATTACATCCTGATTTCTTAAAATCCAAAGTGGATTGTGAGCTCCAGACCAATTCATTAATTTTGATTTTAAATCTATGGCACACAAAGAAATATCCATTCCATCTTTTACGTCTTCTTTTGATTTTTCGAATTCTGAAATCACAATTTCTCGTGTTTTATCCAAAATATTCGATGGTTTTTTTAAGTTAAATTCTTTCACACTTCGATTCAAGGCATTGTGACACACTACAGAAACCATAGCGCCAGGTACTCCATGACCCGTGCAATCAGCCGCAGCAAAGAAAATCAAATCGTCAATCACTTCAAACCAATAGAAATCTCCTGCAACGATGTCTTTCGGCTTATAAAGGATAAATGAATTTGGAAAATATTCTTCCACAAATTTAGATTGAGGAAGAATCGCTGATTGAATGCGTTTTGCATAGGTGATTGAATCAGTAATTTCTTTGTTTTTTTCTTCAACAAGGTGTTTTTGTTGTTCAATTATTAATTTTTGTTTTTGTGTAACTTTAAAACGATTAAAAATTAGAATTAAAAAGGAACAAACGACAATTAATATTCCTAGTGTAAAATAAAAAACCAGGGATTGCTTTTTTGCCTTTTCTTTTGAAATAGCTAATTTTTTTTCATTTTCCTTTTTATCAAGTGCCTTTTGTTTTTCAAAATCATATTTTACACCCAAAGTGATCATTTCCTTTTGATTACTTGCGTTATTCAAACTATCTCTGGTTTTTATGTACATATTTTGCATTAAATAGGCGTTTTGCCAATCTTTTTCTTTAAAATAAATTTCACTCAATAATAAAGCAGTATTTTTAACAACGTCTGGGGCATCAATTTTCTTTGCAATATTAATAGATTTAAGGTAGTATTTTTTTGCAGTCTCAAACTCCTTTTTTGAGTTGTATATATTCCCAATATTTGTTAGTGTAAAAGCCTCAGCATTTTTATTGTTATATTTAACATCATAAACCAGTGCTTTTTCAAAATAGAACAGTGCTTTTGTTAAATTATTTTCATTTAAATAAATACTTCCTATATTGGCTAAAGAAGCGGTAATTCCATCATAGTCATTTATTTCAAAATATATTTTATTTGATAAAGTATAGTAGTAAATTGCCTTTTTCTTTTCTTTTTTCCTATTAAATAGAAAACCCAAATTATTGTAAGAAGTAGCAATTCCTGATTTATCTTTTATTTTTAACTGAATTTTTAGCGCTTTCATATAAAATTCAAGAGCTTTATCATACTCCTTTTGTTGGTCATAAATTACACCAATATTACTATATGAAATTGCCATGATTTCAAAATTCTTGTATTTTTCAGAAACTGACAAGCTTTTAAAATAAAATTTTAGTGCCTGTAAATAATTTCCTTTTGAATCATAAGCAAGCCCTATATTATTATAACTAGCAGCAATTCCTTCTTTATAATCAATTTTATTATAAATCCCTAAACTTTTATAATAATAAAAAAGTGCAGTATTTTTTTGACCATCATGATTCTTAATGTATCCAAAATCGTTTAAAGCATCTGCATAAACAAGTAAAATTTTCTTTTTATCACTATTTGTATGTTTTTGTTTTAATAAAAATTCACATTTTGATATGATTAAGTCATTATATGGAATCCATAAATCTTCCAATCCAGAGAATTCTACATATTCTGATAGATAACTTATTTTTTTAACATCATTTTTTGTTTCATGATATAAACTTAACTTTTCATCCAATAACTCCTTTTCATCCTGAGGCACTTCTTCTAGATCTAAAGAATCTATTAAATAAAATTTTTCATCTGCATAAACTTGAGCTTCAAGGTTTATTGAATAAAAAAACAAATATAAATATAAAAGATACCTCATATCCTAACACCAATTATGCAAACGTCATCAACTTGATCCAAATTCCCTTTCCAATTATCAAAAATTTTATCTAAAAATTGAAATTTTTCAAGCATTGATTTTTGAGCATTTCCAATCAATAATTCTTTCAATTGATTGGCTTTAAATTTTTTTCCCTTTTCTCCACCAAATTGATCTTGAAAGCCATCTGTTGAGATATAAATTTCATCATTTTCAAAAAGTTGAATTTCGTGATTTGTAAATGGTTTTTCATGCGAAAATTTCCCAATTGGTTGTTTATCAGCTTTGGTTTCAATAATTTCATTTAAGCCATTATTATTTTTCCTCAAAACCCAAAGTGGATTATGTGCACCAGACCAATTCAAAAAATTTGTTTTTAAATCAATCGCACAAAGTGAAATGTCCATTCCGTCTTTCACATCTTCATCTGATTTTTCAAATTCAGAAATGACAATTTCACGTGTTTTATTAAGAATATCGGACGGCTTTTTAAGTTTAAATTCTTTCACACTTCGATTCAAGGCATTATGACAAACAACAGAGACGAGAGCTCCTGGGACCCCATGCCCAGTGCAATCTGCTGCTGCGAAAAAAATCAAATCGTCAATTACTTCAAACCAATAAAAATCACCAGCAACAATGTCTTTGGGCTTATATAGAATAAAAGAATCTTTGAAATATTCTTTCACTAATTTTGGTTGCGGAAGAATAGCTGATTGAATCCGTTTTGCATAATTGATTGAATCTGTAATTTCCCGATTTTTCTCTTCTACAACGTGTTTTTGTTTTCGTATGATTTTATTCAATTTTCTTGAACGAATAAACACAATTGTGATGATTCCAATTAATACAAATGAAAATAAGAGAATCAAAGTTAAAAAATATGACTTTGCTTCAATTTTTTCGTTTTTCAATTTTACTTGTTGTATTCTTAAATTTTTACCCTCTAAAATTTGTTGATTTTTATAATTATCTAATTTTTTTTCTACTGCTTTTACTTTATTTACTTTTTCTATATTTAGGATGTTATTTGAAATTTCATTTAATTCCTTTTGATAAAAAAATGCTTTTTTAAAGTCTTTTTTTTCTTGGTAAACTGCAATTAATTCAACCAAAGCTTCACTTGTTTCATACGGGAAATGATTGTTTTTTGAAAACAAATAACTTTCTAAAGCATATTTCTCAGCCAATTTCAAATCTCCTTTTGACCTGTAAATATTACCAATAAGCATTAAAATAGTAGCTTTACTATCTAACATATTTCGCTTGTCTGCAATAGATTTCGCCTTTTGATAGAAATCAAGACTCAAATCATATTTTCCCAAATTTTTATAATATCCTCCTGAATTTTGATAGAAATAATAAAAATTTTCTCTATCAAAATAAGCCATGTTTTTTTGCAATTCGTTCAAGTATTTTTTCGCTTGACTTAAATCATTTTTATCAAAACTATAAGATAAATTAATTAAATTATTAATTAAATTATTAATTAAAAGCTCTTTATTCCCTGATTGTTTGCTAATATGGTATGCTTTGATTAAAAATTTATCATGCTCCAAATTTTCTCCCATTCTTCCATGCAAAGTACTTTTTAAAGAATAAGCTTTGGAAAGATTTTCTAAATCTTGTTTTTTTTCAAAAAAAGCTATCGCATTTATTAATTGAATTTCACAATTTTCATAATCCGTTATGTTCAACAAATATCGAGCTTTGCAAATACAAACTTCTCCCTTATAATTCGGATCATTAATTTATTCTGCTTCTCGACAATAATAAATCGAGGTATCAGGATTAGATTTAAATGTTTCTCTTGCTAAATCAATTAATTTTCTTGAATTATTTTGAGAAAAAGATTTTTGATGGATAAAAATAAACAGTACAAGTAATGAAAGAGAAAAATTTGTAATTTTATGTAGAGAAATTTTAAACAATTTTAGCACTTTTAACGTTTGAATTTTAATTAAAAAGGTAAATATACTAAAATTAAATTTAATTGAAAATTATTAATATTTTTGTTCTAATTATAAATCAAAACTAATCAAGTAAACAAGCAAAAATGAATATTATTTCCTTCAATGTTAACGGAATTCGAGCAATTACTCAGAAATCATTCATTCAAGATATGCGTCTATTAAATCCAGATATTATTTGTCTGCAAGAAACTAAAGCATCTGTTGAACAAGTTAAAGAAGCTGTTTCTGAATTGACTGACTATCACGTTTTTGCAAATGAGGCAGAGAAAAAAGGCTATTCAGGTACAGCAATTTTGACAAAAACAGAACCAATTTCTGTCACTTACGACATGGGAATAGAGGATCACGACACGCAAGGTCGCATCATTTGTGCTGAATATTTAGATTTTTATTTAATCACCGTTTATGTTCCAAATTCTGGAAGCGAATTATTGCGTTTGCCATACAGAACAACCTGGGATTCAGACTTTTTGATCTACTTAAAAAAATTAGAAGAGAAAAAACCAGTTTTAGTTTGTGGCGATTTTAATGTTGCTCACAAAGCAATTGATTTAAAAAACCCAAAACCAAACTACAATAAATCAGCTGGTTACATGCAAGAAGAAATTGATGGCATGGATAATTTTCATGCCGAAGGATTGGTAGATACTTTTCGTCATTTTTCTCCTGAAGAAATTAAATATACTTGGTGGAGTTATAGAGCTGGAGCGAGACAAAAAAACGTTGGCTGGAGAATTGATTATTTTTTAAGTTCAAAATCTTTTCTTCCAAATATTGAAAAATCCTATATTTTAAATGAAATTTTAGGTTCAGATCATTGTCCTGTTGGAGTCAAATTGAAATAATTTTCACCTAAAGTTATCCACCAAGGCGGAGAGCTACTTTTTGGTGATTTAAAAAATCAAATTTTCTGTCAATTTTCTGTCAATTTTCTGTCAATTTTCTGTCCTTTCGAATAATTATTTCGATATTTGGAGAAAATTAAATCTATCTTGAAACAAAAAGTTTTTTTTATCACTCCACCTTTTACGCAATTAAATACGCCATACCCAGCAACGGCTTATTTAAAAGGGTTTTTGAATACTCAAAACATTGAATCTTTTCAAACAGATTTGGGCATCGAAGTGATTTTGAAACTATTTTCTTCACAAGGTTTAAAAGATATTTTTGAAACGATAGAATCAAAAAAACTTGATTTATCTGATAATTGCAAACGTATTTTCAACTTAAAAAAGGAATACATCAAGTCAATTGACACAGTAATTTCTTTTTTACACGACAAAAACCCAACACTGGCACATTTAATTAGCGAACGAAATTATTTACCCGAAGCTTCTCGCTTTCAACAATTGGAAGATTTAGAATGGGCTTTTGGTACCATGGGAATCAGAGATAAAGCACGTCATTTAGCCACACTTTATCTAGAAGATATTTCTGATTTAATCATCGAAGCAATCGATCCTCATTTTGGTTTTAGTCGCTACGCTGAGCGTTTGGGAAGATCGGCCTCGTCTTTCAGTGAATTAAATACAGTTTTAAATCAAGAAAACACCTACATCGACAACTTACTTTTAAGTTTACTGGAAGAAAAAATCAAAGAAGAAAAACCAAGTTTAGTGGCAATTTCTGTTCCTTTTCCTGGGAATTTATACAGTGCTTTTAAATGTGGTCAATGGCTGAAAATTAATTATCCTGAAATCAAAGTAACGCTTGGCGGAGGTTATGCAAATACAGAATTACGTTCAATTTCTGACAACCGTGTCTTTAAATTCTTCGATTTCATCACTTTAGACGATGGTGAAACACCAATTTTAAATTTATTGGAACATTTACGTGGAGAAAGAACTATTGAAGATTTAAAACGAACTTTTTACTTAAAAGATGAAATTGTAACTTATTCCAACGCATCAAAAAGTTCTGATGTCAAACAAAAAGATGTTGGAACGCCTGATTATTCTGATTTACCTTTGGACAAATACCTTTCTGTCATTGAAATCGCTAATCCAATGCATCGACTTTGGAATGATGGAAGGTGGAATAAATTAACTTTGGCGCACGGTTGTTATTGGGGAAAATGTACTTTTTGCGACATTTCTTTGGATTACATTCAAACATATCAAGCAACAACGGCAACTATTTTAGTTGATAGAATTGAAGAATTGATTTTGCAAACTGGAAATAATGGTTTTCACTTCGTGGATGAAGCAGCGCCACCAGCTTTGATGCGCGATTTGGCTTTGGAAATTATCCGAAGAGATTTAACTGTTGTTTGGTGGACAAATATTCGCTTTGAAAAAAGTTTCACCTTTGATTTGTGTAAATTGCTTTCCATGTCTGGTTGCATCGCGATTTCTGGTGGATTGGAAGTTGCTTCAGACAGACTTTTACGCTTAATTGACAAAGGAGTAACAGTTGCACAAGTGGCAAAAGTTGCTGACAATTTCACGCAAGCCGGTATTATGGTTCACGCTTATTTGATGTATGGATTTCCAACACAAACCGAGCAAGAAACAGTTGATTCACTTGAAACGGTCAGACAATTAATTGAAATTGGCGCAATTCAGTCTGGATTTTGGCATCAATTTGCCATGACAGCACACAGTCCAGTTGGATTAAATCCAGAGAAATATCATGTGATTCGCACAAACCTTGAAACTGGAACTTTTGCAAATAACGATTTATTTCACGAAGATCCAACGGGTTGCAAACATGAAAATTTTAGTGAAGGTTTAAAAAAATCTTTGTTTAATTTCATGCATGGAATTGGTTTTGAATTGCCTTTGCAGAAATGGTTTGATTTTAAAATTCCAAGAACCTTAATTCCGAAAAATTACATTGAAAGAGCGATTGATGTTTCAGAGGACAAAGAAATAAAAGCAAGTTCAAAAATTATTTGGCTTGGAACAATTCCGACAATCAGATTTTATACCAAATCGAAAAAAGGAAAAACGTCAAATATGGCTGCACTGACTTTCTGCACAAAAAAAGATGATGTTGAACTAAATGTAAAAGAAGATTTAGGAAAATGGCTGTTTGAATTATTGGAAAAATGTTCAGCTTCACAAAAATCCAAAATTACTTTTGAACAAGTTCAACAAGAATTTAAGGAAAATAATTTAGGAGATTTTGAAATTTTCTGGAAAGGATTTACCTTAGCTCAATTAAGAGATTATGGATTGATAATCGTGTAAAAAATCATCTATTAAGAATAAATTTTTCTGAATGAAATTCAAGGTAATCTTTGGAAATTGTAAGAAACAAAACTTGATTTTCAATCTTTTTATCTAAATTAAGTTTATTTATATTCTCCCCTTTTTTACATTTCGCTAAAAGTCCTTCATCAATGATTTCACCTTTTAAATTTGTTAAATAAAAATAAATTTCTGCTTTCTTTTCCAAATTAAATGAAATATTTAAAACTCCAGCATTTGGATTCGGAAATAAAGTGAAATTAAATGTATTTGGCTTTTCTATTTTCAATAAATTAGCATGATTATTTTTTACCAAATAAACTTCATAAAGACTTTTATCAGCACTAGTCAAACTAGTTTCATTATCTGTAAAAGCACTTTTACTAGAGGATTCGATTCCACCAAAAATATGTCCAATCAAGATACTATCAGCAGTAAAATTATCCATCGAAATTATTTCATCGTGAAAAGTCGCTAAATTTTCATTTATGTAAAAATGAGCCCCAGAACCTTTCAAACTAGGCATTTCAGTTTCAAATTTAAATTCTTCATACATTCCATTTTTCGCTTTTAATAAACTAATCGTATTAATAAAAGGAACAGTTGGATCGTTAATTAATGTATTGTTTTCATAATAATATTGGCTAATTCCACCAAAGAAAATCGAATAATTACTTTGTGAATTAGAATGAAATAAGGAAACTTTAGCAGAATGATAATTGCTCAAATATTGATTGAAATTTGTAATTGCAAGGTGCGTATCAGCTTTTATTTCAACTGGATATAAAAAAGGCAGATTTTCATTTAATTGAAAAACTCCAGAAGAAATTAAGAGCATTTTTTCATTGTTTGCATCAATTTGACTCAATAAATTAAAATCCCTGCGGTGTAAATGAATTGGATCAATTACCGTTTCTAAAATCGAATACTGAATCTGATTTCCAGCATTATTTAAAGTGAATTTTAACAAACCATTGAGGTAAGTTTGAGTAAATGTTGGATTATTCATAGGATTATAACGTCCATCAAAATGGTGACCACCAACCAAAAAATAAGTATTTCCAATTTTATTTAATTCACCACCAGTTATGGCAAATTGTTCATTTTGAATCTGCTTAAAGTCAGTTGTAATATCCTGATTTAAAACTACATGATTTATTAAATTTGAAACTGAAATTGTAATTAAATATGGAAAAGTTATGTGATCTAGTGCAGAACTAGAATAAGCATAACCTCCAATAATTGTTAACGTGTCAGCATCTTGAAAAAAGCACATATTTGTACTTTGAAGCTGCTCTTTTAAGTTAATCGGCAAAGATTCTAAGCTTTTACTCCAAATTTCTTTGCTAGTTAAATCTATTACATAAATAGAATCATTATTTTTTGATTCTGGAAAAGCATTGAATGGTTGTCTTGCATGAACTCCATCTCTCCTTCCTCCAACTAATAAGATTTTTGAACCAATTTGGGCTGTTGCAAAAGAATGTAATCCAATTAAATTTGGGAATTCGACAGGTTTTAAGTAAACTGAATAATCAAAATCATTTTGAGAAAAAATTGTTTTTGAAAAGAGTAAAACGACTAAGAAAAGGTTAAATTTCATGTTTTTTTGTTCAAATTTAAACATTAAAACACCGACAGAATGTAACTCATGTTACTTCACAAACATTTCCATTCTGAAACATAAAAAATTGAGAGTTTACTTGCTGAACAAACGCCATTTTCATCATTTTTTATTTCGTGATCTTCAAAGTTTCCTCTGACAGAAATTTTTGAACAATCTATTTCAATATTTTCTGAATTTTCCATTCTATCGAAACAAATTATTACTTTATTTTTGGAATCTGTGCTCAAATATCCAATGTTGAAAGCGTGACAACTTAATTTGTGCATCACACCTTTTTTGCTTTCAAATGAACCAGTTAAATCTTGTTTCTCACTTGTTGAAATTGGAATAGTAGTTTCATTTTTAGCTGTTCCACAAGAGATGACACTTAAAAATAAGTAAATGATTAAGAAAGATTTCATTAAATTTTGTTTCATCAGATTAGTTTTTAACAAATATATTAAAAAATTTAGATTGTTTAAATATTTAAAGGAACAATAATAGTTGAATATTGTAATAGAAAGTACTAGCATGATAGTATCATTTAATACTATCAAGAGCCCACCAAACGAAATTAGGCTGTTTGAAAAATTTAATTATATTTGTTCAAGAAAATCTCAAAAAAGTAATTATAAAGTTTATTTAATTTAGAATAAAAATTATGGCACTTATCAATCCACACATTAATTTCAACGGAAATGCCGAAGAAGCGTTCACATTTTACAAATCTGTATTTGGTGGTGAGTTCGCACAAATTATGCGTTTCAAAGATTTAGCAAGCCCTGAATTTCCAGTATCTGAAGCGGAAGCAAACAAAATAATGCACATTGCTTTACCAATCGGCAAAAATGTTTTGATGGCAAATGATGTTCCAGAAATTATGGGACGAACAAATGAAAATGAAAACAGAAGCAAAATTTCAATAAGCGCAGAAAGCAAAGAAGAAGCTGACAAATTATTTAACGGGCTTTCAGCCGGTGGACAAATTGAAATGCCAATTGATGATAGTCCTTGGGGTTCATATTTCGGAATGTTTAGAGACAAATATGGAATTGAATGGATGGTGGATTTTGACCCAAAATATAAAGGGGAAATTTAATAACATATCAAAAATAAATATAATTGAAATAAGCGCAATGCGCATAGCCAAATGTTGGCAGTAATGCTATGAGCGACAGTCAAAACCGACAGAAATTACTTTGTCGACTTCTTTAAATCTTTCAATCCCCAATCCGACATACTATCAATAATTGGCAACAAAGTTTGACCGTATTTTGAAATTTTGTATTCCACTCTTGGCGGAATTTCTGCATAAATAATCCGTTCAAGAATGTTATCATCTTCCATTTCACGAAGTTGGTTGACCAACATTTGCTTACTAATTTCAGGAATAGCTTTTTGCAACATTGAGAATCTGTTGCAATCTTTTCGTATTAAATGAATAATGACAGGTTTCCATTTTCCACCAATCTTATTCAGACAATGGGTAACAGGACAATTATTCGGATTAAATTCTTTCGTTTTTCTTTTATTTTCCATTGGTCTCTTATTTTAGACTATAACGATATTTACAGACTATATTATATATTTGGACAAAGTTAATAAATTTGCACTTGTAATAGCAAATAAATTTTAAAATATGGTCACAAAGAAAATCGTAATTGGAGCATTGCTGATAATAGTTTCAGTAATTGGCGTAAAGGCTTTTGCACATTCTCGTCTTTCAAAACAAGAAAAGGTAACATACATTACCGAAAAAATGGCAAAGAAGCTTTCGCTTACAGAAGAACAAAAAGCAAAGGTATTTCAAATTAACCTTGAAAGAGCCAACGGACACGAAGATGCTTACAAACAAGGTAGAAAAAAAGAAGTAATCCAAAATGCCGTTACAAAATGGAGAACTGATTTGAAGCAAGTTTTAACAGTTGAACAAGCCCAAAAATTGAAAATCTAATGAAAGCTATTATTCGTCAAAAAGCAGGCAAAGAATTTTCAACAATGAAAATTCAAAATATAAATAGCCCAAAAGCACAATCGGGCGAATTGAAAATAAAAATGGTGAGTAGCCGTATCAATCCTGTGGATATGGATTTAATGAAAGGTTTTCCTTCATTAAAGTACAAAAATCCGCAAATTGGTGGAATAGATGGTGCTGGTGTTGTATTAGAAGTTGGACAAAATGTAATAGATTTCTCTGTGGGTGACAATGTCTTTTTTTACAGATTATTTAGTGACATTGGAACTTGGGCAGAAGAAATTACAATTCCAGCAAACTATTGTGCAAAAATTCCGAGCAACATAGAAGTTAAGGATGTAGGAACAATTGCGTTGCCTTTGCTTACAGCCTATGATAGTTTGACGCAACTAAACGCAAAGAAAGGAGAAAAAATCCTTATACACGGAGTTGGCGGTGGTGTAGGTTTTCAGGCATTGCAAATAGCCAAACAATTGGGACTTTTTGTAATTGGCACAGGTAGTCAATCGGACAAAGCTGTTTTGGACAAAGCAGGACTTGACCAATTTATCGACTACAAAACACAAGACTTTTCGCAAGTATTGAAAGTCAAAGAAGTTGATTATGTTTTTGATGTTCTTGGTGATGACGTTCTGAAAAAATCAATTGCTTTACAACCAAAAAAAGTAGTCTCTGTAAAGTTTGTTGACACTTCAACTATGCACAAAGCAGGGGTTAATTTGCCGGGAATTATGAAATGGTTGATGAAAATGATGATGAGTAAATTCGTGAAATTGGCAAAGAAAAATAATGTAGAACTCATAGGACAAGTTACAGGAGCAAACGGAAAAATGTTGCAAAAGGCAATTGACTTAATAAGTGTAAACTATATTTCAAGAAACTTTAAATCACTATCATTAACGGACATTTCAACAAACG
>CAMBRH010000024.1 GCA_945870115.1 Chitinophaga pinensis
AAGCCAGTTCCTTATGCTAAAATTCAGCTAAAGGATAAAAATATCGGAGTAATTTCAGATTCAAATGGATATTTTATGTTTCCGAAATTGTGTGCTGGAATTTATTCTTTTTCTTGCCTTCATCACATTGGTTGTGAACCTCTTAAATTTCAAAAAGAATTTAAAATTTCAGATTCAAAAAATAATTTAGATACAATTTACATTGAATTTCATTTTCAAGAATTAGAAGAATTAAATATTGTTCAGACAGTTTATGAAATGTCCAGTATTTCTGTCGTTAAACCAAGTGAATTGGATAAAAATTTTGCTTCAGGAAAAACTTTAGGAGAATTATTAAAACAAATACCTGGAGTATCAACTTTAAACTCGGGGAATTCAATTTCAAAACCAGTAATTCATGGAATGCATAGCAATAGAATTGTTACTATGAACAATGAAATCAGGCAGGAAGGTCAACAATGGGGAAGCGAACATGCACCAGAAATCGATCCTTTTTTGAATTCAAATGTTTCATTAATAAAAGGTGCAAGTGCAATCAGTTTTGGCTCAGATGCAATTGCTGGAGTGATTCAAGTTTCACCTCAAAAGTTGATTCTTCAAAAAGGAATTCATGGCAAATTGCAAACAACAGCTTTTTCAAATGGAAAATCTGGAAGTATTTCTGGAATTTTGGAAGGAGGATTTTCTAAAATGACAAAAAATGAAAATAAACATATCTTATCTTGGAGAATTCAAGGAACTGCAAAAAAAGGTGGAACTTTAAAAACACCAAATTATTTCATGAAAAATACTGCTATGAAAGAAAATAATTTTTCATGGAACACGAATTATTCCTTTAAAAAATGGCAAACTGAACTTTTTTATTCTCAATTTAATACTGATTTAGCAATTTTTTCTGGAGCACATATTGGAAATTTAACTGATTTGAATAATGCTTTTCAAGCCAAAGAACCAAAAGAAGAAGGCAATTTTACTTACGAGATCAATCGTCCTAAACAACATCTTGAACATGAATTGTTTAAAGTGAAAAACCAATATTATTTTAATTCAAAGCATAAACTTAATTTAATTTTTGGAAGACAATATAATTTGCGTCAAGAATTTGACAATCATCTTTCTTACAATGATTCGCTTGCCGCTTTGAATTTACCATCGTTTCAATTCACTTTAACAACGCATACTTTAGATTTAAAATATGAGCATTCTTTTTTTAAAAATACAAGCGGAGAAATTGGAATTAATGCTTTAAGTCAAAAAAATTCTTGGCAAGGTAGATTTTTTATCCCAAATTTTTATAAAAAATCTGTTGGTGCATATTTAATTGAAATACTAAAGTGGAAAAAATGGGAATTTGAATTAGGAATCCGAGTTGATTATTCAAAATTAAACGTATTTATTTCTGAATTAGCAAAAATCAATGAATACAAACATGAATTTCAAAAAATGAGTTCAGCACTCGGGTTTTCAAAAACTTTTGGGCATCATTTAGAAATAAAAACAAATTTAGCATCAGCTTGGCGAACTCCGAGTATTAATGAATTGTACAGCAATGGATTACATCATGGAGCAGCAGCAATTGAAGTTGGAAATAGAAATCTAAAAATTGAAGAAAGTTATTCTTTACAAAGCAGTTTAATTTTTAAATCCTTGAAATTTAACGCTCAAATAGATTTATATCACAATCAAATTAATGGATTTATTTATTTAAAACCAAGTTTAGAGCCACAACTTACAATAAAAGGAGCATTTCCAGTTTTTGAATTTGAGCAAGTAAATGCACGTTTTTCTGGATTAGATTTTTATTTTTCGTACAAAATAATTGATCCAATTGAATTTTCTTTAAAAAGTTCACTTGTTAGAGCATTCAATCGAAGCACAAGAACCTTTTTAGTTAGTATTCCTTCGGATAGAATTGAACCAAATTTAGCCTTTAAAAAAGAATTTAAAAGCGGAAATAAATTTATTTTTTCACTTTCCATGCCAATTTTTAGAATTCAAAATAGAATTGAAGCAAATTCAGATTATGTCGCACCTCCAAAAGGATACTATTTACTAAACACACAATGTATTTATACCATAAAAATTAAAAAGCAAGAATTAAATATTTCCCTTGAAGCATCTAACATAACAAACACAATTTATAGAGATTATTTAAACCGATTTCGATATTTTTCAGATGAAATTGGGCGAAATTTTGGCTTAAAAGTGAGTTATGATTTTTAAACCGCTAAATTTAATTCGCTACTGAAATTAATCCAAAAATAACAATTTTAAACAAGTACGGACGTCGATTTATCGCGTCCCCAAACAAACAAACAAACAAACAAACAAAAATTATGAAAAAACAAATTTTAGTATTCTCAAGTATCGTATTACTTGGTTTAGCAGCATGTAAAAAAGATGAAGTAGTAATCGAAACACCTCCAGTTGTAAATGAGGAAGAGTTAATAACTACTTTCAAAGTTACATTTATCGACACAGCAGGAATTCAAGGCAATTACACTGCAACTTTTAGAGATATTGACGGACCTGGAGGAATTGCTCCTACGACTTTCGACACAATAAAATTAAAAGCTAATACAGTATATTCTGCAACAATCGAATTCCTAAATGAATCAGTATCTCCTGTCGACACAATTACTTACGAAATTTTGGAGGAAGCAGTAGATCATTTAATTTGTTTCAATCCTTCAAATATTAACGCAACAATTTTGAGAACAGATTCAGACGGAACATATCAAATTGGGCTACAATCACTTTGGACTTTAGCAGGTATTTCAAGCGGAAATGTTGTTATTTCACTAAAACATCAACCAGGAATTAAAAATGGAACATGCGATTTAGGCGATACAGATATTGAACTGAATTTTGTAGTTAAAATTGAGTAATTTTTAGTAAATAAAAACAACTCATTTATTCCAATTTTCAACGCACTTATAAAATAAATGGGCTTTATTTTTTTTTATTCTTACATTTGACGAATATTAATCAAAAAAAATAAAAAATGTTAAAAGAATTTAAAGCCTTTATTTTCAGAGGAAATGTTGTTGATTTGGCAGTTGCTGTTATAATTGGAGCAGCATTTAGCGCAATTGTAAGTTCATTGATTGCAGATGTAATCACTCCACTTTTGCTCAACCCAATAATGAAAAGTCTTGATGTTAATCAACTTGAGAAAATTTCTTGGAATGGTGTTTTATATGGTAAATTTATAGCTTCTGTAATTAATTTTCTTGTAACAGCATTTATTATTTTCATGATGGTAAAAGCAATGAATAAGGCAACTAAAAAGAAAACGGAAGAAGTTGCTGCTGCACCTCCAGCACCAACAAACGAAGAAGTTTTATTGGCTGAAATTAGAGATTTATTAAAAAAATAAAGTGAAATAATAGCAAATAATAAATTGAAAGAGTGATAATTTTTATCACTCTTTTTTTTTTATTTTAGATTTTTTTTGTCAATATAAAAAAAAGTATTATTTTCGATAAAAATTAAGTAGATTTTATACCATTTAAAAAACTAAAAAAGGTCTTTTGACCACTTATTATTTCTTATGACGAATATTTTTGTTGCCAAATTGGATTATGGCGTAACTCAAGAAGATTTAAAATCTGAATTCGGGAAATTCGGGAAAGTAAATAAAGTTTCTATTGCGATGGATAAAGAAACTGGAAAATCTAAAGGTTTTGCATTCATTGAAATGTTTGACGAAGATGAAGCCAATCAAGCAATTGAAGCTTTAGACGGTTTAACATTATCGGGAAGACAAATCGCAGTTAAAAAAGCTGACGATCGTTCTTCGAGTCCTAGAGGGGATTCTAGAAGTACAGATTCTCGTCCTAAAAGAGATTTTTCAAGTGAAAGAAAACCTTTTGAAAAAAGACCTGAGCCAAGTTTCCCAAGACCTGATTTAGACGAAAAACCAGTTTTTGTTCTTCCTGAAACTGATAAGTTTAAAAGTGCACCCAAAAAAGTGACTCTTAAAAAAAATGAAGGAGGTAAAAGTACTTCTGACGGTAAACCGAAGCAACAAAAAATGGAAGCATACAAAAAAAGTGGAAAAAATAACCGCTATTTTGATATTGATGATGATGACGACTATTGAAAATAAGTTTTTTCAAAGTCAGGCAACCTTTTATTTCAACAGTAGTAATTAGAGTATAAATCTTAAATTATTTTATCATGAAAAAAATTACAAAATTACTTTCACTGGCAGCATTTGTTGGTTTTAGTTTCTTTAGCAAAGCTCAAAATGGAATTGTTTATACAAGTCCTTCGACAACTGTAAATCCTTGCGATGGTTATGCTGGATTGGTTGACTCAAATTTTTACACACCAATTTCTTGGTCAGACATTTCCAATGGATTACCAACAATTATCCAAACTGGAGGATACCAAATTTATGGATTGTGCCCTGGAACATACAGTCTAGAATACACTGATTCTTCTGGAACTGCTACAACAACCTTTTTTATTGATTCAATTAATAGTAATCCTTGTGGAGCATTTCAAGTTTCAATTTATCCTACAAATACAAGTGTATCGGGTGCATGTGATGGATCTGCAATTGGAGTAACATCTAATGGAACTCCCCCGTTTTCATACTTATGGAATACTGGACAAGTAATTGGTCAAACAACAGACCAAGTATTAAATTTATGTGCAGGAAGTGTTTCCGTGACGATTACTGACGCAGCAGGTTGCACCGGCACATCACAAGTTTATATCTATGGAGATTCGACAGTTGCAGTTGATTTTGATGGTGATGGCTATGATATTAATTACGATTGCGATGACAATAACAGTTCAATATACCCAGGAGCAATTGAAATTCCAAACAATAACATTGATGAAAATTGTGATGGTTTAGATTATTCAGATTCTACAGTTTGGAATTATGATTTATCTGGCTATGTTTATGAATATTTACCAAGTGCTGATGGAGCTTGCGATGGAAGTGCTTGGATTGATGTTTATGGTGGTACTGCTCCATATACTTTTGAAAATTCTAATGGCGATACAACACAAAATCCTCAAAATTTATGTTCAGGAATTTATTCAGTTTTTGTAACAGATGCAAATGGAGACACATTGATTATCAATTACGTTATTGCTAATCCAAGCGAAGTTTATTACGGCGGAAACTATGGAGATTCTACTCTTGTTGACTCTTTAGATTATGGTACTATTGAAAATTGTATCATTGATTATTTAACGCTAGATTCTGCATTTATCTCTGATATTCAATACATTACAAATGATTCAATTTTAGTAGTTTGGTCAGTAATTGATGCAAATGGAACAATCAATATTTCTCAGTCATATACTATATCAACAGGAGTTGGAGTTTATGAATTGATTTTAGAAATTTTCTGCCCTCAACGTTCTGGAACTGACTACATTTATGCAGTTGACAGAATTTATTTCAGTTCAGGCTCAGCACTAGGAACGAATGAATTAATTTCAAGTAAAGAATTAAGTATCTATCCAAATCCAATTCAAGATATTTTGACAATTGATTTGAAAGAAAATTCTGAAGCTTTAGTTACAATTACAGATATTTCAGGGAAAATAGTTACATCAGAAAATGTTACTAATTCAATTTGTAAAATAAGCACTTCAAATTTTGCAAAAGGTCAATATTTTGTAAACATTTCATCTAAAGAAATGAATTTAACTAGAATGATAATTAAATAATTCAAGAATATTTTTTTAGAAAAGCTGTTTTAGAAATAAGACAGCTTTTTTTGTGTCAATATTTTTTTTATCTTTGCTGAATCAATGGAAAATATAGCTTTAGGAATAGATATAGGAGGAACAAAAACTGCTTTTGGTTTGGTAGATAAGCAAGGAGAAATTCTCTTTGAAGATAGTGTACCAACACGAGATTTTGCAAAACCTGAAGATTTATCAAATTATATTTATGAGTTCGTTTCAAAACAAATTTTAATAGAAAATTTAATTGGAATTGGAATTGGTGCCCCTAATGGTAATCAATTTACTGGTACAATAGATTTTGCACCTAATCTAATTTGGAAAGGAATCATTCCTTTGGCAGCTATTTTTGAAGCAAAATTTCATAAAAAAACACTTTTAACAAATGATGCAAATGCTGCTGCAATTGGTGAAAAACTATTTGGGAATGCAAAAGATTTAACTGATTTTGTGATGATTACATTAGGAACAGGTCTTGGAAGTGGAATTATTGCAAATAATGAATTAATTTACGGAAAACATGGAATGGCTGGAGAATTTGGTCACATTCGGGTAATTCCTAATGGACGAGTTTGTGGATGCGGAAGAAATGGTTGTTTGGAGACGTACGCCTCTTCCACTGGTGTTGTGAGAAGTATCACAGAGTTAAATTCAGACAATAAACATATTTCAAAATTAACATGGCTTGAAAATCCAACAGCAAAAAAAGTTTTTGACTTAGCATTAGAAGGAGATTTATTTGCAACAGAAATTGTAAATTATACAGCAGAAATTCTCGGAAGTTCTTTAGCTGATTTTGCTGCTTTTTCAGATCCAGAAGCATATATCTTATTCGGAGGTTTATCTCAAAGTGGCGAGTATTTCACACAAAAAGTGCAAAAGGAAATGGATAAAAATCTGTTGAATATTTATAAAAATAAAATTCAAATTAGAACTTCAGCTCTGAACGGAAAAAATGCTGCAATTCTAGGAGCATCTGCTGCTGTTTTTTGGAAAACATTGGAATTTAATTTTAATAAAGCCTAAAATCCTATATAAAAGTTAATTCGTAAATAGTTGAACATGAAAATATTAATTTGTTTTTTTTTACTAATTTCACTAAATGCATTTAGTCAGATTGAAGAAATTTCCAATAAAAAAGTTGTTGGACAAAAATTTATTAACCCCTCGACAAAAACGATTGGTAACACAAAAAAAATTAGTGATTACACAAATTTCGTAGACCCTTTCATCGGAACAGGCGCTCACGGTCATACGCATCCAGCTGCAACAGCACCCTTTGGCATGATTCAACTTGGACCAGACACCCGCTATAATGGCTGGGATGGATGTTCAGGATACCATTATAGCGATTCAATAATTTACGGTTTTTCACACACCCATTTAAGTGGAACGGGTGTTGAAGATTTATGTGATTTACTGATTGTTCCACAGCAAGGAAAATGTATTACTGAGCCAAGATATAATAATTCAAAAGGCTACGGTTCAGTTTTTTTGCATAAAGAAGAAAATGCATCACCAGGATTTTATAATGTTCATCTTAAAAAAAATAATATTGATGTCAGATTAGCATCAACAGAAAGAGCTGGAATTCATGAATATACATTCACTGAAAAAAAAGGTAAAAGATTTATATTGATTGACTTAGCTCATAGAGATAAATTAATTGACTCCGAAATAAATGTAATCGACAAGAATAAAATATCAGGAAAAAGAATTTCAACTGCTTGGGCAAAAAATCAACATTTTTATTTTTATATAGAAACAGATATTCCTTATAGCAAATCTAAAATAACAAAAGACAATAAATTAATTCTTGAATTTCCTGAAACGACAAATGTTATTAAAATAAAGGTTGGAATTTCGGCAGTTGACATCGAGGGTGCGAAAAAAAATCTAGAAGAAGAAATCACAACTTTTAATTTAGATGAAATAATAAACCTAACTCGTAATAAATGGAATCAAGAATTTAATAAAATTCAATTTTCTTCGAAAGACAAATCCGTCATGACAAATTTTTTTACAGCAGTCTATCACGCTTATTTAACACCAACATTATTTTCAGATGTTGATGGAAGATATAGAGGAAATGATAATTTAATTCATGAATCCAAAAATAATACGAGATATACAATCTTTTCATTATGGGACACTTATCGATCCGCCCACCCACTTTATACTTTAACTCAACAAAAAAGGACAGAAGATTTTATTCAAACTTTTTTAGATATTTACGATGAAACAAAAGAATTACCCGTTTGGGAATTGTGGGGAAATGAAACGGATTGTATGATTGGATACCATGCAACCTCTGTCATTGCAGATGCCTATTTAAAGGGAATCACAAATTTTGATTCTAAAAAAGCCTTGGAAGCAATGCTAGTTACCTCACAAAAAAATGAACTAGGGAAACAATTTTACATGGATTTTGGATTCATTAGTTCTAGTCAAGAGCCAGAATCTGTTTCTAAAACCTTAGAATATGCTTACGATGATTGGACAATATCTGTTTTTGCAAAAGCATTGAATGAAGAAAAAATTGCGAAAGAATATTTGAATAAATCTTTAAACTTTATCAATATTTTTGATCCTCAAACAAAATTTATGCGACCAAAAAATGGTGGAATTTGGCTAAATCCATTTCTACCATCAGAAGTGAATTTCAATTTCACAGAAGCAAATTCTTACCAGTATTCACTTGCCATGCCCCAAAACATCAATGCAATGCGTGAAATTTTAGGAGGAAAAGATAGTTTAGAAATTTGGCTAGATCGCTTATTTTCAACTTCAAGTGTGTTGGAAGGTCGTCAGCAATCTGACATTACAGGTTTAATTGGTCAATATGCGCATGGAAATGAACCGTCACATCACATGGCATATTTGTACAATTACACAAATTCTCCGTTCAAAACGCAAGAAAAAGTAGATAAAATTTTGACAGAATTATACACACCAACACCAGAAGGTTTGAGTGGAAATGAAGATTGTGGACAAATGTCAGCTTGGTATGTCTTATCAGCAATTGGACTTTATCCAGTTTGTCCTGGAAATCCAAATTATACTTTTGGCCGACCATTGCATGATAATGCTAATTTTAATTTTGAGAATGGTAAAACCATGTATATCAAAACAATAAATAATTCAGCAGAAAATAAATACATTCAAAAAATCGAATTAAATGGAGAAATTTACTCCAACTTATTTATTACTCATGAAACACTTCTAAACGGAGGAACATTGCTATTTTACATGGGAAAAGAAAAAAATAATGAACTAAATTCCCATAGAAGAGAAATTTCAGAAAAAGATTCCATTAGTTCAGAGTTTATTCCTGTACCCTATTTTACTGCAACAAAAAATACTTTTTACGATTCTATTTCTACTAAAATTAAAATGATTGATTTACCAAATTTTGAAATTCGTTATACCTTAGATGGAAGTGAACCAAATTTGAATTCTGAAATTTATAGAAAAGAATTAACTTTTTCTAAAACAACTGAACTTAAAGCAAAATGTTTTAAAATTCAAAAAAATAAAGTTAAACCAAATTCAGAAGATTGTTTTACCACCTCGATTACCATTTCAGAAGCTGATAATAAAAAAGCAATTTCAAGCGTTTTTTATAAATTAATTCAAGATTATAGTTTGGAAGTAAGTTCAAAATACAACAATCAATATACTGGCGGCGGAGATTTGGCTTTGATTGATGGAATTTCAGGATCAAATGACTTTCGTTCAGGAGCATGGCAAGGATATGAGGCAAATAATGCTGAGGGAATTTTGACTTTTAAAGAAGCCAAATCAATTAAAAACATTGAATTTTCTTGTTTACAAGATATTAAATCATGGATTTTTATGCCTTTGGAAATTCAAATTGAAGTTTCTTACGATGGAATTACTTATGAAAAACCAATTGGTTTAAAACTAAAATATCAAGTTGAGCAATTTGGAGTTTTTATTGAGAAATTCAACTTAAAAATTGAGAAGCAAAAAGTTAAATCCTTAAGATACAAAGTAATCAATCGAAAAACTTGTCCAAAAGGACATTTAGGTGAAGGTGAAAAATCGTGGATTTTTTTAGATGAAATCAAAATTGAATTCTAATATTTCTCAATTATTGCTGCTTTTAAATCATCGGTAATGATAACATTTGGATTTTTTTTCAAAGCTGAGCGAATACCTTTAGGAGATCTTACTTCAAAAATCAATACTTTCTTTCCTTTGGATTGAATTGTTTCAACTTTTTCTTTTGTTATTTCATTGTTTTTGAATAAAAAAGCATCCATTGTAAAATTTGCAGAAATATAATCCAAATCTTCAGTTTCAGAAGGAGAATAACAAATTTGAATTTTTAGATTATTTGTTGCTAAACTTTGTAGTTCTGAAATCCAAGAAAGGTTATTTGTGTTTAGATAAATTTCACTTTGTAAGTTGTTTTCGCAAAATAATTTTATTTGTATCAACATTTTATCAAGATCAACAACCTTATTCTCGCACGAATTTGCATGACGTATGTCTAAAACAATGCTTTTAGAATTTAGTTGTAATTCATTTAACTTAAACAATTTTTCGTCATTAAAATGATTGTAAGCTAATTCTGAAATTACCTCATCTGTGGAAGAATTTATACACGAATTCAAATTAGCTTCAACTTCCAAATTTTCATCGTGAAACAACCAAGCTGTTCCATCCTTGGAAAGTTGCACATCTACTTCTACTCCATCGCAACCATTTTGAGAAAGGGCTCATTTTATGGAATTTTCAGAATTATCGTGGTAAACTGAATTTGAAATATTTAATCCATTACCAGCGTGTCCAAATAATTTAATTGCATCAAAAGACTCTTTTTTATTGCAAGAAACAATAAAAATTAATATCAATATTCTAAAATAAAATTTAGCGAACATAATAAATAAATCCAATTTTAGCACTGTAATTAAAAGCCAAATGATTTTCTACTTTTTTGTAAAAATCCGAATGAAAACTTTCTAGAATTATTCCAGCTTCTTGTTGTATGAATACTTTATACTTATCACCGTATGAAAATTGAAAACCGGCTAAAAGTTCATTGAAAAAATGAATTTCTTTGTCATTTCGATTGACATTATAAAAATTCAAATGATACGAAGAAAGTCCTTGAAGATTAAATTTATTTGGCGACCTAAAATTTGTCTTTAAAACGTAAAAAAGTTCTGGAGAAAATCTATTTTGAAATAATGACTTATTAATTCCAAATCCAAGTCCAAATTCATGATTTGATTTTTTATATTGAAAATTTAATCCCGATTCTAAAAAAAAATCATTTTTATTGAAGCGAAGACCATTTGAATTTGAAATGGGGTTCTTCTCAATATTTTCTTGTGAATATGAAATATAAAACGAAAAAAAAATAAAAAATAAGGAATAAAATTTCATTTAAATTCTGAAAAATTATTTTTCTTTTTGATTCTCATTTAATTGAGTAGTGGCCATCATTTGTTTCATTGTCTTTTCCATCCCTTCCATTGAACCATCAAGGAAAATAACATTTCCGTTGCCATTTTCCGCAAAATGTTTGATTGCTTCCGTCCACATGGAGAATAATAAATACGATGTATCAACATTTGCATCAGACATTTCTTTTGCCGCATGTGCCATACCTTTTGCAACTTCTTGACGAAATAAGGCAATTCCTTGTCCACGTTGAATCGAAGCTTCTTTTTCAGCTCTAGCAGAAATATTTATTGCATTTCCTTCCGCTTCAGCAGCTTTTGTTCTTGTAATTAAAAGTGCTTGTCCTTCATTTTCTGCCGCAGCTTTTAAGTTATTTGAAGCAACAACTTTAGACATAGAACGAATAATTTCTTCGTCAAAAGTGATGTCATTCAATTGAATATCAATCATGTGATATCCCCATTCTTCTAATGTTTTATCTAAATGTAATTTAACTTCCAACACAATTTCTGAACGTAAACCCAAAATTTCTGATTGCTTTTTAGTTGCCACAAAACTTCTAATTGTTCCTTCAATAGTTCGAATTAAAGCCTGAGTAAAATTCTTTTCATCAACAAATTTGAAAGCAACATTCTTAATTGTTTCCTCATCTTGATTTACAACTGCATAAAGCAACATTGCCTTAAAATGAACATTCGCTTGATCTTGCGTTACGGCTTGAAAACCAAGTTCTACCGAACGATTTTGAATTGAAATACGTTTGTTGATTTGTTCAATAATTGGAATTCTAAAACTCAAACCAGGAGTTAAAATTCTCCTATACTTTCCGAAAATTGTAATTACAGCAACATTTCCTTGTTTAACCGTTACAAATCCTAAAGCGATTAATAATACGAAAACTAAAATACTAATTGAAATTGGTGACATTTTTTTTTGGATTTAGATAAATTTCATTTCTTACAAATATACTAAGATTTTCCTATTTTCAATTAAAAAATTTAACTATAAATAATACTAAGAATAACGCAACTAAAATCAAATAGGAAAAAACATTTGCAAAGTTTAGGGTCCAACCTAAAAACTTATTTTTCTTTGGCACTAAAATCCTTTTGTCTGCTGGATTAAAATAAAAAATGGCTAATTTCCAATTTTTAGAATCCTCGTGCCATTTGTCCTTTGTTTCTTGATTCACTTTCATAGAATGTTTTATTATTCTTTTATATGATTATCTTCTACTTTACCAAAAGTAGTTTTGTCATGGTTTTAAAAAAAAACACACGCCAAAACTGAATCTATTCTCTCTTTTTACGACGGATTAACATCCGTCGTTACAAAAATGTCACTCCTACGGAGTTATTTAGGAAAACAGCGAACAATCATAAAGTTAAATTATTCTTTTATTTATGCAAATTGGCTATGGATTTTTCGAAATACAAAGAACATTAAAAAAAACTCATAATTCATCACTCATTTAATCGCCTTCACGCACAATTTCATGCGGATAATTCTTTTTGCAGAAGCATCTACTTTTGCTTTGAATTCTTTGTCAAATCTATATTTTTTTAGGATGTCAGCATGAGCTTTTTTACTATCAACTGGCATTAAAACGATATCGCAACCTGCTTCAACAGCTTTCACTTCACAATTTGGAATTGCAGTAACACCGCCCATATTCATCGCATCTGTAACAATCAAACCTTTGAAAGCAAACTCATTTCTCAATAAATCACTTACAATTGTAGATGAAGTCGTTGAAGGTAAACCTTTTGTGTCGTATTTTGGATTGTTTTTCACAGCAATATGTGCAACCATAATTGACAAAACTCCATCTTGAATTAATTTAGGATAATTTCCAATTTCTTTTAATTCTCCATCAATTACTTGTAAAGCTTTGTGTGTATCTCCAGAAACTAAACCATGCCCTGGAAAATGTTTTGCTGTTGCAATGATTCCATTTTTTTGTGTTTGTTGAATAAAAGCGTTTGAAAAAGGGATAATATTTGCTGGAATTGCACCAAAACTTCTAAAACCTACCGTTTTATTTGGAGACATATCAACAACTGGAGAAAAATTATAATTGATTCCAATTTCATTCAAATCTTTTGAAATCGTATCTGTAAAAGACTTTACTTCATCAATTGTTTTCATTTCGTTTGCCTTTTTTACTGGTCGAGAACCAATAATTTTTCGATTCACTAAACTTGGTTCCGCATCAGCAGAATATAAAAAATCCAGATTTCCAAAATCTGTATTCATTGAATTGAAAGTTGAAATCCAATTCGTCATTTCAGCTTTGGTTCCATTTAACATCAAAACGCCACCAATAATTCTGCTTTTAATATGACTTTTAATTGTTGCTTCAGTTTGACCTAAACGTCCAACTGCTGGCATGATTAATTGAGCAACAATTGCTGTGTCGTCCATACTTTTAAATAATTTTTCAACTGCTAAATCTAATTCTTTGTTTTCACTTAAGAAATCGGTTAAAGCAAATTCTTGTTTGATTTCAGGAATTTCTATTTTTTTTGTTTCAACTTTTTTCTCAATTTCTTTAGAATCTGAATTTTGCGCACAAGCTTGAACTAAAATTGCTAGAACGCTGAATGTTAAAATTCCACCACGGCGGAGAGCTGTTTTTATCATGTTTTTGTTTTTTTACAAAGGTAAGAGCAATAACTATTCCATGAATCTTTTATTCGATTTTTTTTGAAAAGTTAAATGTTGGAAAGTAAATGTTTAAAAAAAATATAAAATGATTATCAATTTATTTATTTTCAGTTTTTTTTGAATCATGTTTTTTAAACTCATAAACAATTTTTAAAGGTTCACCAGAAATAATGGTTTCTCTTGGATGGAATTCATTCTGCTGATTTTCTTCAAATTGTTTTCTCAAAAAATCTTCATGTTCTTGCGCTAAGCGCATATTTTCTTTCCAAATTCCTTCTAAATCAGGTGGTTCTATTCCCAATTCTTTTTCAATTTCATAGTTGTATTTAGGATTTTCTGGTCCCTTATTTTTAAACCAAAATGCTAAAACAACTCCTATTAAAAGTCCGAATAAATGCCCTTCCCAAGAAATTCGTTCTTCCTGCGGAAAAATCCCCCAAATCATGCTTCCATAAATAAAAACAACAAAAAGAGAAATTCCTTGTAAAGGACGAAATTTTCTGATTGTACCACTAGTGAATAAAAAACCTGCTAAAGCATAAATAACTCCACTAAAACCAACGTGGTAACTCCCAGTATTTTTGGCAATTAACCAAACTAAAAAACCACCAAAAAACCAAGAAATAAAAAATACCTTTGCAGCTATTTTGTGATAAAAATAAACCAATGCTCCGAATAAAACTGCAGCTGGAATAGAATTATTAACGAGGTGCATGATGTCGTTTGGCGAGTGAATTAAAGGTGAAAATAAAATTCCCTTTAGTCCTTCAACCGTTCTGGGTAAAATACCAAATTCAATAAATTCTCTTGGATAAAATTGTTCTACTAGAAAGATACTCCACATCAAAGAAAGTAATAAAAACGGATATAAAATCGCTTCTAAGGTTGTTCCAAATGATGAATGTATTTTATGTTTCATTCTATCGACTAGTCAAAGATTGTACCTTTTAAAAAGTTCTGACAGACTGACAGTTCAAAATTTTTAGGCAAAAAAAAAGCTACTTGTCGAAACAAATAGCTTTCAAATAAATTTGTAATTTTATTGGTGAATGAAAGTCATTTCCATTTCACCTTGTCCTTGAGCAGACATTCCTAAAACCAATCTAGCATCTGTATTTTCAATTACAGAAATCGTTTCTTTTTTACCAGAAACTGTTGTAGAAAGTTTTTTCTTGTCAGCAGACAAAGTCCAAGTTCCGTTTTCAGTATTGATTTTTCCGTCTTGAGCTGGAGATTCAACAACAAATTTTCCATCTTTTTCAAAAGTAAGTTTCATTTTACCTTTAACTTGCTCGAAAGCAGAACTCATCATTTTACGAGCGAATTCTTTTTGATCCTCAGGAAAACTTGCAATCGCTTTATCAACATTTACTCCGTCTAATTTCCATTTTCCAACCATTGGATTGCTTTCACCACAAGAAACAATTGTTAAGGCAACAAGTCCAACAAATAATAAGTTTAATATTTTCATCTGATTTTTTTTAATTAGGTAACAAAAGTAAACTTTTTTTTGATATTTAATCAGATTTAAAAAAATATGTTTAAAAATTCAATTCGTTTTGCATTTTTCTAAAGAAGTGAAAAAGCTTATTGTAAAAGTAGTTTTTTTAATCCAAGCTAAATTAGAATATCTTCATTTTAAATATGTATTAAATTTAAATTACTGCATTTGCTTTTTATAGATTGGTGAAGATAAGAGATTGTTTGGCGAATGAATTAAGAGCTAATAGTTTTGGCTTTTCTATTTATCCAAAAATAAAATAGCACGAAAATTAGATGCTCTCATTAAAATGACGTTCAACTTCATAGTCACATAATCCATTATAAATTTGCAGCGAAGACATTTTAAAAAGATCTAAACCACATCAAAGTACTACTTTTAAATAGCTTCTACTAAGATTAAAAATTAACTTTCACACTCCAAAGGATTTGCATAAACAAAAAATTAAAACGTTATTTTTACTAATGTTTATAAAAGTACAAAAAGAGCCAAGATAATATAAAAAGCCCAATTAACTACCTAATAGTCATCTAATTAATAGATTTAGTTATCAACGGCCTTGATTTTTTTGTCATATTACATGATGTAAGTTAAACATTTTTTTAAATAGAAATTTTCCAAATTAAGGGAGTTTCGATAAAAAGAAAGATTTGTAAATAAAAATCATTAAATTTAAGCGCTGAAACAAATCAAATCGTTCTTGGATTCTTAAAAAAATAAAAAAATGGATGAACGAAAAAGAATCATTGTAATTGGTGGCGGATTCGCAGGATTACAATTTATTAAAAACATTGATTCAGATGTATATGATGTGTTATTGATTGATAAATTAAATCATCATCAGTTTCAACCTTTGTTTTATCAAGTTGCTACTTCTCAATTAGAACCCGCGAGTATTTCTTTTCCTTTTAGAAAAATCTTTCAGAAAAAAGAAAATTTGAAAATCAGGATGGCTGATGTTGAATCAATTAATTCAGGTAAAAATTGTGTTGAAACCACAATTGGAACTTTTTCTTATGATTATTTAGTTATTGCAACGGGTTGTAAAACGAATTTCTTCAACAATCAAAACATCGAGCAAAATGCTTTTACCTTAAAAAGTACTTTTGATTCAATTTCTATTCGAAATCACGTTTTACTCTTGTTCGAAGAATACATCTCATCAAAAGAATCTGAAAGGGAAGCAATTTTAAATATAGTAATCGCTGGTGCAGGGCCAACTGGAGTTGAAATGTCTGGAGCATTTGCTGAAATTAAAAAAAATATTTTACCTAAAGATTATCCGGGAATTGATTTTTCAAAATTGAAAATCACCTTGGTTGAAGGAAGCGCCCATACTTTAAACAGTATGAGTGATAAGGCAAAATCTGCTTCAAGAAAATATTTAATTGATTTAGGAATTGAATTAAAAACTGGAATCACAGTTTTAGATTATGAAAATAATTTAGTAAAACTTAGTGATG
This sequence comes from Chitinophaga pinensis, assembly GCA_945870115.1. GTDB lineage: Bacteria > Bacteroidota > Bacteroidia > Flavobacteriales_D > Crocinitomicaceae > M2408. Next base: position 16,780 of record CAMBRH010000024.1, read on the forward strand.
GATCTGAAATTACAGCTCGAACGTTAATTTGGGCCGCTGGAGTTACTGGAAATTTGATTGATGGTTTAAATCATGAAACAGTCATGCGAGGTAATCGCTTAAAGGTAAATCAACTAAATTTAATTGACACGTATACAAACATTTATGCATTGGGCGATATCGCCTATATGCCAACTGCAAAATATCCAAATGCCCATCCTCAATTGGCAAATGTCGCTATTAATCAGGCTAAAAACCTAGCGAAAAATTTTAATAGAAAAATCAAATCCAAAGAACTAATAGAATTTGAATACAAAGATTTAGGTTCTATGGCAACAATTGGAAAACACAAAGCTGTTGTTGATTTACCACGATTCAAATTCAAAGGATTTTTTGCTTGGTATATTTGGATGTTTTTACATCTAATGTTGATATTAAGTACCAAGAATAAATTAATAATTTTCATTAATTGGGCTTGGGCTTATGTTACAAAAGATACCTCTTTGAGATTGATTTTAAATAATCCGAAAAAAGCAAAAAAAGTATCCTAAATAGGATTTTTAAATTAGAGAATAAAGAATATCTATTAAAAACGAACAAAAAAATAATTATTTTTGTAAAAAATATAGGGTTGAACAGTATCATGCCATAAATGAAAATTAAATAAATTAAAAAAATGAATAGTCCAGAAAAAGTAAAATGTTTAATTATTGGTTCAGGTCCTGCGGGATATACAGCGGCAATTTACGCAGCAAGAGCAGATATGCATCCAGTTATGTATCAAGGAATGCAGCCAGGTGGACAGTTGACAACAACAAATGAAGTTGAGAATTTCCCAGGTTATCCTGATGGAGTTTCAGGTCCTGAAATGATGATTCAATTAGAAGCTCAAGCTAAACGTTTTGAAACAGATATTCGTTTTGGTTTCATTGATAAAGTTGATTTCTCGGGAGATATTCATAAATGTTGGACAGAAGACGGACATGAAATTCATGCAGAAACAGTTATTATTTCAACTGGAGCATCTGCTAAATATTTAGGTTTGCCTTCAGAGCAAAAATACTTAGAATTGGGTGGAGGAGTTTCTGCCTGTGCAGTTTGTGATGGTTTTTTCTACCGTGGACAAGAAACAGTAATTGTTGGTGCTGGAGATTCTGCTTGTGAAGAAGCACATTATTTATCTAAATTATGTACAAAAGTTACGATGTTAGTTAGAAAAGAAGAGTTCAGAGCTTCAAAAATCATGGCTGACAGAGTTAAAAACACGCCAAATATTGAAATCCTATTTAGTACGAATACATTAGAAGTTTTAGGAGATGGACAAGGAGTTACAGGAGCTAGAGTAAAAAATGATGTTACTGGCGAAGAAAAAACAATTCCTTGTACAGGATTTTTTGTAGCAATTGGGCACAAACCAAATACAGATATTTTCAAAGAATATATCAACCTTGACGAAGTTGGCTATATTAAATATGAGCAAGCTGGAACAAGTAAAACGAATGTTGCAGGAGTTTTTGTTGCAGGAGATGCTGCTGACAAAACTTACAGGCAAGCAATTACTGCTGCTGGAACAGGATGCATGGCCGCTTTAGACGCTGAAAGATATTTAGCTGCAAAAGGACATTAAAAATAGTTATGAATTATTAGTTTTGAATTATGAATAGATGATAACTCTACATTGATAATTCAAAATGAAAAATTGTCAATATAGGTGACTGAGGCTCTCGAAGTCACCTTTATTTAGTAGTTTAACAAAAGTTCTACTGTATCGAAAGCTGGAGTATAAATTGATTTCTCTACCAAAATTGCTGTTGGATTTACAGATGAATACCTATATGAATAGTTTGTATTTCCATCATTAAGACAATATACAATTTTCTCACCTAAACCAGTGATTGTTTGTTCACTTTTTGCACAACAATCTTCACAGTCTT